>PWJF01000301.1 GCA_003560935.1 Ignavibacteriales bacterium | reverse complement strand
CCCATCCGCTGCAGCTCGGCGACATCTTGTTTGATGCTTTCCGGCGTGTCAAACGGCAGCCCGAGAATGTAACCGGCATGACAGGTGATACCGAATGAATGACAATGATCGACAAGACCCTTGTATTGATCGACCTGGTTTTGGAATTTTGTTTGGGAACGTAGGTTCTCTTTGTTGACGCTTTCCACACCGAAGAAAACCTGATTGCATCCGGCACGTGCGGCACGTTCGAAGAAATCACCGCCTTTCATTTTTCTCGCTGCAAGATCGCTTTGCATCATGAAGGTGAACGGGATATTCTCATCCTCACGAAGGTGAATAAGCTCATCGAAAAGTTCACGCCAGCGTGGATTCCGCGCAATGTTATCATCGGTGAAGAAGCAATGCGTTACTCCCGCTTCGTGATAACTTAAACGCACGAATTCGGCAACCTGTTTCGGGTCACGGCATCGCATTGTTCGCCCCTGTACGTTTATGATCGTACAGAAATCGCAGTTAAAAACACATCCCCGTCCGGTATCGAGCGTGGCGAATTTCGATGCGGATTTTTTAAAGTCGGCTCTGGTGAGCCGGGGAATCGGCAGATCGGTGAGATCTGGAGTCGGACTTAAATAATTATATAACGGTTTGGGATTCTTTCGAACCACTTCTTCAAGCACTGCCGGCAAGCGGCCGTTCTCTACCTCGCCGGCGACAAGAACGATCCCTCGTGACGCAGCCTGTTTAAGGTCCTCGGTTTCACCGATCATCGCAAGCATACCGCTGACATGAAATCCGCCGATGAGGACGGGAATGCCGTGCGGAAGAAACCAGGACGCTATATCCTGCGCGCGGGGGAATTGATTCGACTGAACGCCGACAAGCATGACGATCGATCTCGTTCCCGGTTTCTTCGATCGCTTCAGGATTTCTTTTACCGGTACGTTTTCATACGCTTCATCGATAGTGCGGACATTCACCTTTACTCCCTTGAAAAAAGGGTAGCTGACAATATCACGTGTAAGCGCTGCCATCTGAGTTAGTGTATTGCTGCGGATAACATTTATCCTCATTTTGATCGGATATCCGTCGTCGGTGTAGTTTGTTGCGCGGACGAGTGTTACATCGAGTTCGCGAATGCCGCGTGACGCAGCATTGTTCCAATCATTGGCGACAGCGGTAGGTAATTGACCTTCCACCAAAGCTTCTATTCTTTGCATTGTTCCTCCTATCCTTAAAGGCTGAGCGATCTATTTTATTGTCAGTTTTACTGACAGGGCATGTTTTGAAGGTACAAAATTCTGATTATTTTAGAAATAGACCAAATGAGTAATCAATTTTGGCTATTTATGCGTTATTTAACAAATTTCTCAAACAATCGACCACAAGGTTGGAAATAGTCGTGCAAACGGTAAAAATGCCCAATTTTTCAACACATCAAGAACAAAAAGAAAAAGTGCAAGATTTTCTCTTCTCCTCTATATTTATTTATTTGAAAAAATTTTATATTATTCCAGTTACATATCACTCGTGAGAAAATGTTCGGACTAAAATCCATACTTTCCCAGGTACCGGCCCTATGTGTTCTGATGACGTTACCCAACGTTATCTTCTCACAGCCGGATCTAACAAGTACAGAGTTGTTAAGTATAGAGCTCAACTCTGTGGTGACCGCGCACAACGGCACTCCGGGTAGTCCGGGTTCAAGCAGTCTGACTATGACAGCGCCGGCTGTAAATATGGGAGATGTATTAGTCGCACAGATAACGATTGCCGAGGATTTAAGACCAAGAGATGTTGTTTGCCCGCCTCCGGGATGGACGTCGCTAATTAGGAATGACTTCGAACATAAGATCGTCCAACAAATATTCTATTACGTTGCGTCATCCACTCAGCCGGCAATATCGTATACATGGCATTTCAAGACAAACGCCAGCGCGTGCGGGTCAAGTGGTGCGGTACTCTCCGGAAAGGGTGCAACGGGGGGGCTGCTTCATTATACGGGTGTCGATCCTGTCAATCCTATCGATACATTCGCAGGAACGGTGGCGTCCGGGTCGGGTACAACCGCAACTGCTCCTTCTGTGACCACTACAATGGATAATACCGAGGTGATCCGTTTCTTCGGCGCGTTCAAAGACCTCACCTTTACTACCACCGACTCACGGATCTATACACTTGGAAGTTCGAACAACTCAGCGGAGCGGACCGCGGCAGCATATCATGCGAAACAGGCAACCGCCGGGTCCACACCGGAGTTTAACGCGACCCTCTCCTCCAGCGCAGAATGGGTCTCTGCAACCGTCGCTCTTCGCCCCCGTACAACTGCAATGAAACTTGCGTTTCAGGTTCAGCCTACAAACACTATAGTCGGAGATGTCATCTCACCCGCTATACAGGTATCCGTATTGGATAATAACAATAATATCGTAACAGAATTCAATGAAATAATTTCTATCGCTATCGCTTCGAACCCCGGCAATGGAAATCTCTCGGGGACATTGCAGAAAAACGCACAGAATGGGATTGCAGTCTTTGACGATCTTAGCATCGATACACCGGGAGATGGTTATACGCTCCAGACAACGGCAGGCTTTTTAACCCCATCGACCAGTAACCAGTTCAACATTGTCGATGTTGCAACAAGTATTGTTATTATATCGGGTAACAACCAACAAGGGCTGATCAACACTTCGCTGAGTGATCCGTTCGTCATAGAAGTCCGCAATAATCAAGGAGACCCGGTAAGCGATGTACCCGTGATATTTACTATCACCGAAACACCTCAGGGAGCTGAAGGGCAGTCACTCAGTGTCAGTTCCGGTACAACAAATAGTAACGGGCGAATCAGTACATTTTTAACGATGGGTTCTAAAGGAGGCACATACAGGGTAACCGCTTCAGCCAATGATGTTCCCGATGTATTATTTACCGCACAGGTACCGTTCCATACTATTTCAGGAAATATATCGGAGAACGGGACATCGAAAGCAAACGTTACCGTCGAAGCGACGGGCGGGCATGTACAGACCGTCACTACAAATTCGAGAGGTAATTACACATTGACAAATATCCCGGCCGGAACCGGGAACATTACAATCACTCCTTCACGTGATGGCTTTGGTTTCATTCCCGCTGCGCGAAATATCGAAGGGCCGGTTACCGGAGACCTTACCGGTATAAATTTCGAAGCAACTTCGATAACGTATACAATTACCGGAACCATTACGTTTAACGGAATCGGACTTGAAGATGTGACCGTTACCGCAAGCAACGGTCACAGTGCGGTCGTCCAGACAAATTCGAACGGGGGGTTCGCCTTTTCAAATGTCGCTCACGGTGCAACGAATATTAAAATTGCCCCGAGCAAAACCGGATACGGTTTAACTCCCGGCGACAGAGACAT
>PWJF01000558.1 GCA_003560935.1 Ignavibacteriales bacterium | reverse complement strand
CGATGGTGTGATCGTCAGCAATGAAGAGTTTGATTTTTTCCTCTTTCTCGTTTCGCGACATAGTCGATTCGGGACAGGACTATAATTTTATTTGAAAGGATGATGCAGTGTAGATGGAGCGTCACCCGCAATATTTGCATTAAAGTAACTATTTTTCGAAAGAAAAGAAAGTCAGAGATGTGATGGATATCACCTGAGTATAACCGTGTTTGGCGGGGAGAAGAAATTCACCTCAAGTGTAAGCGATAAATCGCTGACCTCAATTTGCAGATTATCATCTAAAAGGATTTCTTCGAGCGATGCATTTATATCTTCGGGTTCGTGATATAGAAGTAAAAAATACTTTATAATCAGACAATAAAGGTCGAATGAAAGAATTAATTTGTTTCCTAATTTACCGTTCGCTTTCACCGAATGTGAAAGGTCGAGAATACGATTGTTTAGTTCCAATCCTTTAAGAAACAATACTGTATCGGGAGAAGTCATAGTATCTGTAGTATTCCTTTGAATTATAGGGTGAATCGACCTGATACTTCCCTAATATAGCGAGTACTTTATTTATCCGCTGTGATGTACGTAACATCTTTTCGGGAATGAAAGTACCGGATGTTGCCACTGGCTATTATTGACCAGATGCTGAGATATCCTCACACCGCTTGTTCGATAGCTGCTTTCCATTCTATGGCATCGTCGGATTTTTCAAAAATAAGTCGATAGGTCTGTTCTGTTGTGGTAATAATAAGGATGTTTCCCGAAGGGGTATCATCGTCGGGGTGGGGGACGGTTGCAGTTAATGTATGCCGGAGAGACAGATTGCGGATCCGTTCGAGCGGTACCTCATCCGGATAGAGCGAGAGGATATTATGGACAATGAGATAATCGGTTGTGACGGCAATAGCCGCGGGGAATCTAAACCAGCGGCCGGCGAGTCTGGCATTACCCGCCCGAATGATTGCCGGATGATACTCATCGCGCATCCGTTCGACTAATCGGTCCTGGCGATTTTTTAGATACGCGGGAAAAAGAAAATATAATAAAATGATAATCCCGATCGGTACGGCATATTCTACTCCACCCATGATTATTAATACCCTTTAATACCACCGCCGCTGTACAGAGTCGTTGCACCGAGGAGATGATCACCATACAATGCAATGGCGACAACTCTGCCTGAAATTCGTCTGCGAACAGGTGTATGCCCCATATTTCGCAAGTGCCATATCTGGCGGAATGATAGTGAATTCGGGAGATATTCAATTCGATCGGGCTGCCACTGGTGATGAAAAACCGGTACTGCCATCGCTTTGTCAAGCTCCATACCAAAATCTACAACATTGGTTATAATTTGAAAGAGCGCACTGATGATTCGCGGTCCTCCGCGGGCGCCGAGTATTAAAACCGGCTCGTTATTATACACCACTATGGTGGGTGTCATCGAGCTGACCATTCGCTTCCCGGGTTCGATCTTGTTTGCCGGGGATGCAAGCAACCCGAACTGATCGTGAACACCTGCTTGCAGTGAAAAATCGTTCATTTCATTGTTAAGAAGAAAACCCGCACCTTGAACAACAAGCTTCGAACCGAACAGACTGTTTATAGTTGTCGTAACGCTGACAGCCAACCCCTCATCATCAATCACACTGTAGTGAGTGGTCTGGGTGCCTTCGCCGGCTGAAACATCGACATCCTCTGCATCGGTCGCATGATCAAGGATAATGGATTCAAAACGTTCTCTGTTATAATCGGATGAAATAAGCATATCAAGTTGAATATTTACAAAATCCGGATCGCCGATATAAGTGTTGCGATCCGCGAACGCTCGCTTCATAATTTCGGCAAACAGGTGAACATATTCCGTCGAACCATGTCTATAACCGGAAAGGTCTGCATGCTCAAGCATCTGAAGCATCTGAACGAGCGCAACACCGCCGCTGCTCGGCGGTCCGATTGTAATAATTTCGTGACCACGATACACACCACGTACCGGTTCACGTTCAATCGCCCGATAATTTTCAAGATCGCTGTGTGTTATCCAGCCATCATGGTTTCTCATTGTTCCGACGATAAGATCGGCAGTCTCTTCGGTGTAAAATCCATCGCGGCCATGGTCCCGTATGCGTTCCAGCGTACGTGCAAGGTCTTCCTGCCGGAATACATCACCGGCTTGAAATGCTTTACCGCCGGGGAAAAAGATTGCCTTTGTTTCAGGAAATCTGCTCAATGACTGACGGTAGGAATTGACCGTACGAATATCTCTCGTCTGTAAAATAAATCCCTCCCGCGCTAACCCTATGCTTGGATTTATTATCTCAGCCAACGGCAGGTTTCCGTATTGTTCCCATGCTTTTAATAATCCTGCAACAGTGCCGGGAACACCCGCAGCCCGTGCCCCGACCAGGCTCCATTCTCCGCGAAGGGTACCATCATCATCCAGATACACATCTTCATGTGCATAGGAAGGCGCAGTTTCACGGTAATCGATAGTGGTTGCATATCCGTCGGGAAACCGTATTACCATGAACCCGCCGCCGCCGATATTTCCTGCTTCCGGGTATACGACGGCAAGTGCAAATCCTACGGCAACCGCTGCATCAACGGCGTTCCCCCCATTTCGCAGAGTACGCTCACCAACTTCCGATGCAACGGCATGTTCACTTGCTACCATTGCATCACGAGTGCTGCCAATCTCACCTACTCCCTGCGTGTATATGTTCGGTGATAAATAAAAGAGTACAAAAATACAAAAAATCCGGTACAGCAATTTCATCTATACATCCTCTTTATGTTCAGCTACGAATTCGCGTCTGTCAATAACACGTACACGGGTGATACGCCGGTTGCTTATACGTTCAATAATAAACTCCAATCCGAAGTGATTTAAGCGCTGCCCTTTTTCGGGAATCTTTCCAAGATGTGTAAAAAGAAATCCCCCAAGGGTATCATAGTCGACATCTTCACGGGTGAGCCGCAGCTCAAACAATTCCTCTACTTCATGTATACCAATCGTCGGATTAAAAAGATATTCCCGGTCTTTTATCTTTTTATAATATGGTGTTTCACGATCGTGTTCGTCACGTATATCTCCGACGATTTCCTCGATGATGTCTTCGAGCGTGACGAGTCCCGAGACACCCCCATACTCATCGACAACAAGCGCAATATGGGTTTTCTTAATTTGAAATTCACGCAGTAAATCTTCAACCGGTTTACTTTCCGGCACGAAAAGCGCTTCCCGGGTTAGCGATTTTAACGATGCCCTGCCTTTTTTCTTCCCTCTGCTTAAGTAAGGCAGTAAATCCTTTGCATACAGTATGCCTTTGATATCATCGGGGTGTTCATCGTATATGGGGATGCGGGAGTGACCGCTTTCACGAATCAATTCCAT
>PWJF01000449.1 GCA_003560935.1 Ignavibacteriales bacterium | reverse complement strand
TATGAAATTCGAAGACCACTGGAAAACTATTATGTACGGCATCAATACGCACCCGTGGGAATTCGATACTATGCTGGCTGCGCACGTGTTAGATAACAGACCCGGCATTACCAGCCTAAAATTCCAAGCCTACGTGCGATTTGGAGTGTTGGGGTATGGAGACGAAATTGCGCCATACTTAAAGAGTCCCGACACTTACAGCGTAAACAAAATCAAAGACGTAATGCGCAACGAAAAGTCTTTTGAACGCTTACTGACTTATTGCGGGATGGACAGTCTTTTAACATACAAACTGGCTCATGCGCAAATGAGGGAGTTGAATTACAAATGGTAAGATTGTGGCTTAGATGGGCAAAGATGCGGGCAGAATGGAAAAGAAAGAGAGCGTTGAAAACTATACGATGCGAAATGGCTTGGTGGGGGTTCAGCTTAGACAATCTCAGCGATGAGGAGATTGAGAAAAGATTAAAGGACGTCACAAAGGCTATAGCGGACACCGGATTCACGATTGAGGAATTATCCACGGCCATAGCGGAGTTGAGCAAGGCCACGGCAGGTTTTGCTAAGGAGTTCAAAAAAGATGAGAAAGAAAGTGAAGTGCTATGAAAAAGCCAATAGTGACGTTACAGACCAAAATGAATTTCTCTCAGACTTTACAGAGAGTTATGGAATTTCACTTATTCGAAAATGCTACCATAATTGACCCGACTCCTGGGGAAAAGCATTCTTGGTGGTATTATTTGAGCCACCATAAAGGGGGCTTTTTTCCAGCCATGAAGTTCTGCCCAGTTTTTATAGACGATGACATCATCACGTTCGAAAAGGCAGCGCAGTACGTGGCTGAGCACGGGCCGGTAGATGCTCTTTTTTTCGATCCACCCTACATCTTTGGCCACAAGCAGTCCAGAGACGTTCGCAGAGAAGACTATGGTGATTATCACTATTCGTTCGAAGAAGTCAAAGACTTTATAGCCAGCGCCAACGAGAAATTCCCCGCGCTACTGAAGCCATCGGGCTTGCTATTTTTTAAATACACTGACGTGTTTTGCCTTGATGAGCGGAAGTTCTATTTTTGCGCTTTACACTGGCCACAAGAACTCTCGAATTTCAAAGTGGCAGATCACTATATAATCCCGCACCACCACATATCGCCAACAGCTTGGCAAGTAAAAGATCGCCCCTGCGGGATCGTGAACTATACCTATTTGAGCGTATTCGCGAGGAGGTGAAAGTATGAGAGAATGTCCAAAATGTGGAAATGATATGGTCCCTGAAGGGGGAAGGTGCTGGTATTGTCCCGTTTGCGGGGAAAGCAGCTGCTAAAAGGAGGAGCAAATGAAAAACAAAGCGACTACTGCCGATGCTTATAAACTAATGCACGATGGCGCGCTTGCGTTGGCCCGGGCTGAACGCCAAGGCATTCGAGTGGACTTGAAATATTGCGAGCGCAAGAAAAAGCATTTGAATCGCAAAATAGAGCGTCATCAAAAAGAACTAAAGCATACCAAACTTTACAAGCTATGGGAACGAATTTATGGAGCCAAAACTAATATTTACAGCAATCACCAGCTGGCGCGACTTCTATACAAGACAATGAAAATAGAGCCGCGCAAGCTGACGCCTACAGGCGAAGGTTCTACTGACGAGGACGCGCTCAGGCAGATCGACTTACCAGGCGTGCAATTAATTTTGAACGTTCGCAAATTGACTAAAGTGAGGGACACGTATCTGTCTGCTTTTACGAGAGATCAGCACGATGGATATATTCACCCCTCTTTCGACTTACACACTGTGCGTACTTACCGATCCAGTTCAGCCAACCCGAATTTTCAAAATATCCCTAAAAGAGACAAAGAGTCAATGCGAATCTGCCGCCGCGCGCTCTTACCCCGCCCAGGACATATGTTACTGGAAGCAGACTTTGCTGCTTTAGAAGTTATGATCAGCGCGTGCTATCATAAGGATCCAGTAATGCTCCAATATTTGAAAGACAAAGACGCTGATATGCACTCAGATATGGCCAAGCAAATTTTCATGTTAGATGACTTGGACAGAAGCGCGCCAACGCATAATAAGCTAAGAACGGCCGCCAAGAATGGATTTGTTTTCCCCCAATTTTATGGCGATTATTATGGGAACAACGCTGCGTCGCTGGCGGAGTGGGCAGAATTAAATTATGGCAGATGGGGGGACGGGAAAAAGGGCGTGATTTTACCTGACGGGCAAACCATTTCCGCACATCTTAGTTCCCGCGGCATAAAATCTTTCCAAAAATTCGAAGACCATATCAAAAGCGTCGAGGATGATTTTTGGGGCAGACGTTTTAAAGTCTACAATAATTGGCGCGATAAATGGGTGAGCAAATATCGCAGAAGCGGGCGGCTACAGATGCTGACGGGCTTCGTTTGCTCTGGCGCGCTTAGGCGAAATGAAATCATAAATTACCCGATTCAGGGGACTGCGTTTCATTGCCTTTTGTTTACGTTTATTGAGCTGGACAGAATCGCGATACAAGAGCAATGGGAATCGAAATTGATTGGGCAGATCCATGACTCTATTCTTTTGGATGTCGCGCCCGAAGAATTGAAGCACGTCGAAGCGACGCTCAAAAATATAGTCAAGAAGACTTTACCTGCCGCGTGGGATTGGATCATAGTCCCCTTAGAAATTGACGTGGACTCGTATGAAGTAGACGGGCCATGGATTGCGGCATAATCTAAATGAAGGAGACGAAGACATGGCGGAAGAAGTTTTGTATTTGAAGCATAGACCTAAAACGCTGGACGAAATTGTTGGTCACAAGGAGATCGTTCAAGTCTTAGGGAGCCAACTGAGCGGTAAAAGCCAGCAACCGCTACCTAAAAGCATATTATTTCATGGTCCTACGGGTTGCGGCAAGACCACTTTGGGCAGAATAGTGGCGCGGGAGATCGGGGCTAAGGGTGCTGATTTAAGAGAGATCGACGCTGCTGATTTTAGAGGGATAGACACCATCAGAGACATTCGAAAGCAAAGCGCCTACAAACCAATAGAAGGGGCTTTCAGGGTTTGGATATTAGACGAATGCCACCGCCTGACCAGCGACTCGCAATCAGCTTTGCTTAAAGCGTTGGAAGACACGCCTAAACACGTTTATTACATCCTGTGTACCACAGAACCTCAAAAATTACTGCCGACAATTAGAGGGCGCTGCGCGGACTTCCAGCTCAAGCCCTTATCTGAAAGAGAAATGAAGCAGCTGCTCAGGAGAGTAGTGAAGGCAGAAAAAGAGACGCTGGACAAAGACGTTTATGACCAAATAATACAAGATAGTATGGGCCTCCCTCGCAACGCATTACAGATACTTTCTCAAGTGCTGGCGGTAGAAGAATCTGAAAGACTATTAGTGGCGAAAAGAACTG
>PWJF01000157.1 GCA_003560935.1 Ignavibacteriales bacterium | reverse complement strand
GCCAAAGTCGAATTGGGAATGTGCCGGAAAAGAAAAAAGTATAACCGCTAAAATACTCAAAATACCGGTTCTCATTATCAACCTCGAACGTCTACCTTTTTGAAATATAGATTATTAACTATTTTAAAAACATCTGTTACTAATAAAACATTCCTGCGATTGGAATGCTGTCAGGAAAGTGACAATTGTTTTTAATCAATGACCCCGACATTTTTTATCGGAGGAATTAATTGTTTTTTTCAGCCAAAGGCTGATCTGCCTCTGGCGGAAATCAATGAGCGATGCGAATTAATATACGGATTTTTTCGGAAATCTGACATCTGTCATCTAATATCTGCTATCTAACATCTACCTTCACCCCCGCCGCCTCGGTCATCACATCAAACAACTGCGTATTCTTTGTAAATGCCCCGATCGCCTCGCTCCCGGGACCGAACGCCGCAACCTCAACGTAATCGGCGGTGTGCGCAGATCCGATCCAGCTGACCGAAGTATAATTTGCAAGAATCTGTCCCAGAACCATCCCCGGTCTGCTCATCATTGCATATGGCGCATCGTACGTTCCGTGCAGTGCCTTCAGCAGCAGTATAGCTTCTTCCACCCGTATCTGTAATCCGGTTGCTTCTTCGATTCGTTCCCGAATAGTACCGATACCGCTTTCCCTGTTTAATCCTTCGAGAATCCAGCTATTGGTGTATTTGAATTTCTGAATGCGATCGAAATGTATATTCGAATCACGGTATCCGGGTCCTTGCGCATTCAATCCCGGATTCGCATTGCCGTGATCCGTGGTAACAATAACAAGCGTGTCGGGATGTTCTTCCGCAAACTCAACCGCCACGCCGACCGCATCGTCGAACGCGATCTGATCATATATCAATCCGCCGACATCGTTGCCGTGCGCGGCATGATCGACGCGTCCGCCCTCAACCTGCATTATGAACCCGTTTCGATTCCTTGAAAGACGGTTCAACGCTATCTGCGTCATCTCGGCGAGTGTCGGAATATTTTCACGATACTCCCGTGTATTAATGTGATCGAGTGTATAAGGAACATGATCATCGTAAAACACACCGAGCAACCGTTTATCATCTCTCGGTACATTGAACAGATATTGTTTTTTCCTTACGACATGATAGTCTGCCGCTTTATAATCGGCGTACAGGTCGTGTCCGTCCGACCGGAGTTCTTTATTATAGAACCGGTTTCCGCCGCCGAGCAGGACATCGTATTTTCGTTCGAGATATTGTTCTGCAATAGCATCCTCCATAGCCCGCTGCGGGACATTTGCCGCAAACCCTGCAGGTGTTGCATGGGTGATACGCGTTGTCGTTACCAATCCGGTTCCTTTCCCCGCGTCCCGAAAATACTTCAATACCGGCGTATATTGTTCATCGTTAGGTCCCCAGTTGACACCGCCGTTATGTATCCGGTAGCCGCAGCCCCATGAAGAAGCGGCTGCGGCAGAATCGGTAACAACGGAATCCAGAGATGCCATATCCATCAAACCACGGCGGATATCGGGGCGATCATAAAGCTTTATCCAGTGAGACATTCTGCCGTCGCGCCGTCGAAGCATCACATCGGCAAGGGTGAGTGTTCCGGAACTCATACCGTCACTCACGAGAAAGATCACGTTGCGGGCCTCGCCTTTTGTTTTCTCCGCTACGGTTGCCGCCCGCAGGGCATCCGTTGTCCAGATACCCGAACCAAGAAATACCGCTGAAACCGCACCGGTTCGCAGGAATGTACGTCGGGCAATATCGGTTTTTTTATTATCGGTCGTTGGCATAAAAAACTCTCCGAATCAGTTAATAAATATACTCGCCTTTGTAAGTTAATTAATTATTTTAAAATACATCATATTGAATTTTTAAGCAAACATAACTACTTTAAAGGGATGCAAAACATCCAGCATATCTATCGGAAAAGGAAACTCCTATGAACTGGTTTACGCTCTCCTTAATTGCAGGTATCATTTTTGTTATCATCGGCATAGTGATTTTAATATTCGGAGAAACCGTCGCGGCGATCGTCTGTTTTGCGATCGGTGCGGGTTTTCTCGCACTTGACTTCAATCCGGCAACTTCAATGAAATCCGAATTTTCCGGATTAACAAAAGAGGAACTGGTCAAGAAGATACTTGGCGTAATTATACTTGTTGCGGCCTTAACACTGTTTATTATTGAGATCCAACAACACATCAGTATTTTTTAAACTATTCGAATAACGAATGGAAATTTAATGAAGAAAACAAATAAAGGCGTCATCGGAATTTTAACCGGTGGCGGCGATGTACCCGGGTTGAACCCCGCAATACGTGCGGTAACCGTGCGTGCAATACGTGAGGGGTATCAGGTGGTCGGGATACGCAGGGGCTGGGCGGGTCTCGTCGACATGATTCGCGACGATTCATACGACAACAGCGATAATTATCAAATACTTACCGAAGAGTTGGTTAATAAAGTAGGTAGAACCGGCGGCACATTTTTACACAGCTCGCGTACAAATCCTTCGAACGTTTCGAAACCAAGTGTGCCCGATCATCTTAAAGATTCTTATACTGAACAAAAGAATGACCTTACGAAAGAGATATTACAGAATCTTGAATATCTCGGCATCGAATATCTCATACCGATCGGCGGCGACGATACACTGAGCTACGGTGTACGGTTACAGCAAGAAGGGATTAAGGTGATTGCCATACCTAAAACAATGGACAACGACGTACCGGGGACCGACTACTGTATCGGATTCAGTACCTGTGTTTCGCGAACAATAATGCTTGTCAATACGCTGCGCACCTCGGCAGGTTCGCACGAACGCATTATGGTCCTTGAGGTGTTCGGCAGGTATGCCGGATTCACCGCAATGCTCCCCACGATCGCAGGAGCTGCAAACCGTTGCGTGATTCCCGAACACAAATTCAAAATCGAACAGCTTACCGAACTTCTTGTTCACGACCGGAATGTTAATCCGAGTAAATATTCGGTCGTTATCGTCTCCGAAGGCGCTATGTATGAAGGCGGCGAGATGATATTTAAAGATAAAACAACCGATCCGTACGGTCATGCAAAGTTAGGCGGCATCGGCGATCTGGTATCCGAACGTATTAAAGAACTATCTCCGAAATTCAATAACGGGAAGTCTATCGGGATTATTAATCAAAAGCTGGGTTATCTTGTACGCGGCGGCGACCCGGATGCGATTGATTCGATTGTACCGATGGCATACGGCAATCTTGCGTTCGATCTTTTGCTTAAAAAAATTCACGGTCGACTGATTGTGCTAAAAAACGGACGGTATGATAACGTTCCGCTTGAGACAATCACCAGCTCAAAAAAGAAAGTCGACGTCGAAAAACATTACAACACCGAACGATTGCGTCCGCTCTTTCATACCTTC
>PWJF01000464.1 GCA_003560935.1 Ignavibacteriales bacterium | reverse complement strand
TCCGCCGGTTGTATGATAAAGCGCAGCGATTGGCAGCGTCGTTGTCCGAACAAGGAGTTACAGCCGGTTCGCATGTTGCTCTTGTTTCTCACAATTCGAAAAAGTATGTTTTGCTGATACATGCATTAATGCTGCTTCGGGCGGTGATTGTTCCCATCAATATTCGTTTAACCGACGAAGAAATTTCAAAGCAAATTGCTTTTGC
This sequence comes from Ignavibacteriales bacterium, assembly GCA_003560935.1. Classification (GTDB taxonomy): domain Bacteria; phylum Bacteroidota; class Ignavibacteria; order T3Sed10-11; family T3Sed10-11; genus T3Sed10-11. The sequence goes on along the minus strand of PWJF01000464.1, from coordinate 3,204 downwards.
GGATTGCTCACATGTTTTCGCGGGTGATAAAATCGATAAGCTCAATGCCGGAAAAAATCATCCCTCGAAAGATACAATACTATTAATGTTCACCTCGGGCACAAGCGGCGATCCGAAGTGTGTAGAGCTTACCTATGAAAATGTCTTTTACAGTGCGGTCGGTACGAAGCTTCGTCTGCAAATAACCGGACAGGATTCATGGCTCCTCTCTTTGCCGCTGTATCATATCGGGGGTTTTTCGATTATCATTCGATCGGTAATTTTTGGAATTCCCGTAGTCATCCCTTCAAGTCTGGATGTGGTCGATATCATCGCCGCTATAGGCGATTATAATCCCACCGTACTATCGCTTGTACCGACAATGATGAAACGTTTGATTGAACATGGTGCACAACCCGGTGATTCCCACAAAGCAGTACTCCTTGGCGGGGGACCCGTCCCGGAGAGCTTGCTCGAACGATGCACCGGAAGCGGGTGGAAGATCGCAGCGACGTATGGCAGCACCGAGACAAGCTCCCAGATAGCGACACGAAATCCAATTGATAGTAAAAATCCCGGCTCTGCCGGTCAACAGATGCCGTTCAACCGTATTCGCGTAATCGATCCGGCGGGAAACGAAGTATCTCCCGGCACCGAGGGGGAGATAACCGTGCAGTCTCCGTCACTGATGAAAGGGTATTACAAGAGACGCGACTTAACGGACACAGTTATCCGGGATGAATGGTATTACACAGGCGATTACGGGTATTGTACCGGGGATAATTACCTCTATGTCGTATCGCGCCGCAGCGATTTGATTGTAAGCGGCGGCGAGAATGTCAACCCGTTAGAAGTGGAAGAAGTATTGCGCGGGCATTCTGCAATCCGCGATGTGTGTGTATTCCCGTATGCCGATATCGAGTGGGGGGAAGTTGTTGCGGCTGTTGTGGTTACCGGCGATGACGATCTTACTACAGACGTTATCACGGGATTTTTAGCCGGAAAACTCTCCTCGTATAAGATCCCCAAAAAAATCTTTTTTACTGAGAGTCTCCCGTACTCCGAGCACGGTAAATTGAACCGCTCTGCAATTCGCAAAGCGTTCGGGCGCATTGAACGGTTCTAAAAATATTTTTATAAAATATTATTTATAAATGCTTGTGATTATCTAATAAATTTCTTACAATTATAACGACTGCTCACGTTGCTAATACGGATTATTTTTATGCAGATAGTAAATAATGTGGATCCTGCTGTGCATTATAATTTTTCCCTTTCGATTTACCACGTAGCATCGCTTACCAATTTTCGGAGTAATTGTTGATGGAAACGACTCTATACTGGCCGTTCCTTATCTATGTCGGCTCGTCAATATGTGTTATTGCGGGCATGCTCGGGGGGTCGTACATTCTCGGACAACGGCATATGGAGCGTGAAACCGGTGAGCCGTTTGAATCAGGCATTTTACCAACGGGATCTGCACGAATTCGCTTATCGATACAATTTTATCTCGTCGGGATGCTCTTTGTTATATTCGATCTTGAGGTGGTTTTTGTCGTCGCTTGGGCGATTGCAATTCGTGAGGTAGGTTGGAGTGGTTATATCGGAGTTGTAATATTTATCGTGATATTGATTGTTGGATTAATATATGAATACAAGTCCGGTACCCTCGATTTCGGGAGGAAAAAACTAAAAACTTTAATAGAGGGAAAACAATGAAAACCGTGCGGCAGATTCTTGACAAAAAGGGGTATGAGGTTTACAATGTCTCACCTGACTCATCGGTCTTTGATGCTCTCAATCTTATGGCAGATAAGAACATCGGTGCGGTTGTTGTTATTGATAACGACAACGTCGTTGGGATCTTATCGGAACGGGATTATGCCCGGAAAGTGATATTACACGGAAAAACTTCCAGGGATACGCCGGTAAGAGACATTATGACCGAACGAGTGTTGTATGTTAAACCCGATAATACAAGCGATGAATGTATGGCGCTCATGGCAGATAAACGAATTCGGCATTTGCCGGTGCTTGAAAACGATAAGCTGATCGGCGTTATTTCAATAGGAGATATTGTGAACGCTATTATCGAAGAGGATAAATACATTATCGAACAACTGGAAAATTATATTGCCGGCGGACGGTAAAGGAGCTTGGTATTTATATGGCACGTTGGTGGCTGACAAAACCCGGTGCAAAAAACTTTGCTGAAGATCAAACTGGTAATTTCGAAAAACAGGTTGGTAAAGTAATGGTGCTTTCACGCCTGCAGGACCTTGTGGCCTGGGGGCGAAAGAACTCGCTCTGGCCGTTTAATTTCGGACTTTCATGTTGTTATGTCGAAATGGCAACCAGCATCACCAGTAAGTACGATATTGCCCGCTTCGGTGCGGAGGTTATTCGCGGAACTCCCCGTGAAGCGGATGTTATGGTAGTAGCAGGAACCGTTTTCATAAAGATGGCGCCCGTTATTAAACGTCTGTATCAACAGATGATGGAACCGCGCTGGGTTATCTCGATGGGCTCGTGCGCAAACTCGGGCGGTATGTATGATATTTACAGTGTCGTTCAAGGTGTCGATAAATTTTTACCGGTCGATGTCTACGTACCGGGATGTCCCCCTCGACCGGACGCATTCCTGGAAGGTATTACCCTTCTCCACAAAGCAGTCGGAAAAGAAAAACGCCCCTTAAGCTGGGTCATCGGGCCCGATCGTGTGGAAAAACCGGGAAAAGACAGTCAGCGTGATATGAAAAAAGATGAACGCAGTAAGATGACTATCCTTCGACCACCGACGGAAGTTTGATGATCTGATTGAGACTATAACATTGATTTATGAATAATTCATTTCCTGTCGTACAGAACCTTAAAGAGAGATTTAGTGACACAAAGGTACTTGAACAACCAACACGTGATGAATTTCCGACAATCTGGGTACCTGTTTCGCACATTAAAGAGGTCTTACGATATTTAAAAAATTCAATCGATAAGCCGTACAAAATGCTTTATGATCTGACGGCAATCGATGAACGTGTTCGGTATCACCGCAACGGCCAACCGCCTGCTGAGTATACCGTTGTATATCATTTGCTTTCGTTCGATCGGAACGAAGATATCCGTGTTAAAGTACCTTTGCGGGAAGATAATACTTCGCTCCCGAGTGTTATAGATATCTTTCCTGTCGCAAACTGGTACGAACGGGAAGTATGGGATATGTTCGGC
>PWJF01000100.1 GCA_003560935.1 Ignavibacteriales bacterium | reverse complement strand
GAATCATAATGCCCGCTGATAACATAAACACGCTCGTTATCCCCGGTTAATCTGCCAGGAAGCATTGCAACAACATTTACGATCTCCGTCGGCTCGGGGATGCGCGGCTGAGGCTCCTCTATGAAACGGTGGTATTCAACGTTGAGCCGTCCGCCGGATGCACGGCTGTAGTCTTCAAATTCACGTTTTATCCACCGGCGGGCTGCGCCGATACCGATATCCGGATGTGTCGTGTCGGAGAGCGTGTGACGGGTATGAAATGCAACCAGTCGTTCCACGATTCGCTCGATATTTTCGACTGAAATTTCATCAACTATTTTACGGACCACAGGATGCGGATGTTCGGGTATCTGCGCAAAGCCCGATGAAATTAATAATACCATAAGAATGCAGATTGTAACTAATCTCATGATCGATTCCTTTCGGAATGATTGATTGGATGAATGGATGATTGAATGAATGATTTATTGATTGATTCGTTGCATGATTGCGTGTACCTGCATGTTAGAAGATATGTTTTTGCATTCACACTTTCAATATAACGAACATTTTGCTATATTTTTCCATGTCAATGAACAGCCCTACAATCACCGATATTGAAGAGGCGGCATCCAAACTTGCCGGCATCATACATACTACTCCGCTACTCACTTCACGAACGTTTAACGCACAATCGTATACTAATACATTTTTCAAAGCTGAAAATTTGCAGCGTATAGGCGCCTTCAAAATCCGGGGTGCGCTGAACAAAATACGCAGTCTCAGCGATGAAGAAAAATCCCGGGGTGTGATTACGTTCAGTTCGGGTAACCATGGACAGGCAACGGCACTTGCAGCCCGGCTTGAAAATATAAAATGTACCGTCGTAATGCCCGAAGATGCACGCGATTCAAAACGAAATGCAACGCAAGGATACGGTGCAGAGATCGCAACCGCAGGTACGACATCGGAGGATCGTCTTAACCGGGCAATGGAGTTACAGCGACAATTTGGATATACGCTAATACCTCCGTACGACGACCCGTACATTATTGCGGGCCAGGGAACATGCGGACTTGAAATTGTTAATCAAATATCCGATGTTGAAGCGGTGTTGATACCGGTCGGCGGCGGCGGATTAATTTCGGGATGTGCCCTGGCACTAAAGTCGAAACTGCCGTCGGTTAAAGTGATCGGCGTCGAAACGGAAGGCGCCGATGATGCAAACCAATCGTTTCGTCGGAAGAAATTAATTCGCTACGATAAAACATCGACTATAGCCGACGGTATGCGAAACCTCTCCGTCGGTACATTGAACTTTGAAATGATGATGAGATATGTCGACGATATGCTGACCGTACCGGATACGGACGTTATATCCATGATGCGCTTCTTTTTCGAACGAATGAAGATCGTAGTCGAACCGACGGGCGCAGTAGCATCGGCTGCGATACGGGTTCATAATGAACGATTTCGCAATAAAAAAGTATGTGCCGTCATCAGCGGCGGCAACATCGGCGTAGGAGATTTCTTCACGTTGTTAAAAAACTAGTTATTCCAAATGTGCGGACGATTCTCACGTAAAGCAACCCTCCAGGCAATCATCGATGAATTCGAAATCGATGAAGTGAACGGTATGATCGAACCGGGCTACAATGTTGCGCCCGGTCAGGAAGTTGCGGTCATACTCAAAGACGATTCACGAAAACTCGGTCTACTCAAATGGGGATTAATTCCGTCGTGGTCGAAGGACCCGAAAATCGGGTATCGCATGATCAACGCCCGTGCGGAAACGCTTGCCGATAAACCGAGTTTTAAGCATCCGCTTCGGCGGAAGCGGTGCCTGATCGTCGCAGACGGATTTTACGAATGGAAAAAAGGAGGAAAACAGAAAACCCCGATGTATATATTCATAAAAGGTCAAAAACCGTTTGTTTTCGCGGGATTATGGGATACGTGGACATCGCCCGAGGGAAAGAAAATATCCACCTGTACCATCATCACAACCGGGCCGAACGAACTGCTGAAAAAAATTCACAACCGGATGCCGGTGATACTGCCGAAGGAACATATCGATACGTGGCTCGACCGGTCTGTCGAGGATGAACAACACGTTTTACCGCTATTGCAGCCGTATCCGGAAAAAGAGATGGATGCATATGAGGTATCGCGTGTTGTCAACTCGCCGAAGAATAATACGCCGGAGTGTGTGGAGAGGGTGACGTAAAGAATTAAAACGGCCCCCATTCAAACAGAACCGGCGGTATTAACAACAACAGTCCCAATATAAAAAGTATCACCTGATACGGTAAAATCCATCTTGCCCATACATCCCATGGAATTTTCGATAAACCGAGAACCCCCATCAGCACCGGGGCGGTCGGAACGATCATGTTCGTAAATCCGTCACCCATCTGATACGCTAAAACCGCCGTCTGACGGGTAACGTCGACAAGGTCGCTGAGCGGCGCCATAATAGGCATGGTGAGTGCCGCCTGTCCGCTCGCAGATGGAATAAAGAAATTGATAAAGCTTTGCGTTATAAACATGAGTTGTGCGGATAACACAGGATGTCCGATTGAGATCGCCTGCGATAGCCAGAACAAGATCGTATCGATGATCTCTCCCTCCCGTGCAATGATCAGGATACCGCGGGCAAAACCGATGATCAGTGCAGGCCCGACGAGATCTTTCGCTCCGTTGATAAAAGAAATTGCGATGTCGTTCAACTTTAATTTTGCCACAATCGCCGATACGATACCGAGTCCGAGAAATAATCCTCCCATCTCGGTAACATACCAATCGTACCGCATCACACCGAATATCAATCCCGCAATAGCGATACCGAGCAAACATAGAACGGCAATTTGTCTGCCGGTCAGTCGTTCTGCCTCAACCGAGACGTTCGCATCCCCGGGCCAATGTTCCAGATCAAGTTCGTATACCGGACTGATTTCCGGATCTTTCTTCACCCGCGAAGCGTATCTCATAACGAAGACGATTGCAACCGTCGTAAGGAGAACCCAGATGAATATCCGATATTCTATACCGGATAATGCGGGTAATTCGGCGAGTCCCTGAGCGATACCGATCGTAAACGGATTAATGAATGCCCCGGCAAACCCGATATGCGCCGCCACATAGCACATCGCGACGCCGGTTATGGAGTCGTATCCCAAATTCCGGGCTAACGGGATGAACAGCAGCACAAAGGGAATCACCTCTTCGCTCATCCCGAAGGTTGCCCCGGCGAGACTGAACAATACAATTACCGCCGGTATGAGTATTTTATCCCTGCCCGGCTTTTCGGTATGCGCCCGTGCAATAGAATGAATGGCACCGGTTATCGCACCCGTTTTTGCTATGATAGAAAATACACCGCCGATAACAAGTACAAAACCGATTATATATGAGACCTCGTTAATACCTTTCAG
>PWJF01000422.1 GCA_003560935.1 Ignavibacteriales bacterium | reverse complement strand
TCTTTCACCGAGTCCCCTTCTCGCTGCCTCCCGCACCAGCGCAAAAGCTTCCGGAAGAATATCATCAAGAGTTTCTCCGGCAGAAAGCCTCTTCCTGAATATTTCCGTCTGTTCCGCCATTGCCCTGTCCATGAGCGACATAGCCCACTTTTCTTTTTCATTTATTCTGTGAAGCAGAGGCAGAAGTTCCGAAAGCCATCGCACAGGCATTCCGCGAGGGAAAGCTTGGCGTCATGGATTATTACAACATGCGCAACGTCATGGCGGATACCGACATGCGCGAGTCTATATCCAAAGGTGGAGAGGGGAAGCAAAAACCGAAGAGTGAATGAGTGAGCAACGGCCAACAAACCAAACTCCAAATTCCGACACATATAATCGTTTGTGGAATAAAACAAGGTAAACGCTGATGGATATTTTTGAACTCATCTGGATTTTTATCGTCATATACATCCTCTACCGGTTATTTTTTGCTCCGGCAAAACCGCGGCAGCAAGATCGGTACGATGTTCCCTCCGAACCGCCGTATGAAGAGGAGGCTACAACCCGGACCCGCGACGATATACTTGACGAAATGCGGACTATCTTCGGGGAACAGTCAACCACAAGAAAACCGGAACCAAAACCCGCTTCACGTCCTCAACCACAACGACGGACTACAACCCGTGACCGGTCCTCAAGTCCGGGCGAATCGAAATATTCCTCGTATACGGGCACGGATTTTATCGATCCCCGGGGCGAGAAAAGTGAAGCCGATAAAGCTCTTGAGGATGTCACATTTGAATCCCGCGGTCTTGAGGAACAGCGCAAATCGGAAAAGCATTCATTTCAATATTTATTTGAGCATAATGAAATCCGCAAAGGTATCATTATTAGTGAAATACTGGCAAAGCCGAAATCGCGAAGACGGAAGAATATTTGATTTTCGGCGGTTTTTTTAGTACTTTTTATGTTTGTATTTATTTTTGTTATGCTCCGGGCATGTGGCGGAATTGGCAGACGCGCTAGACTTAGGATCTAGTGGGGAGACCCGTGGGGGTTCGACTCCCTCCATGCCCACATTGTTTGTAGTTAATAGTTATTTGTTATCGGTTAATTGTTTTGACCTGCTGTATACCATTAACCAACAACCACTATCTCTTATATTTTTAACGGGAATCAAACACGGGAAAAAGAAAACGTGGACGTACAAACCAAAACTATAACCAAAACAAAAGAGGGGGCGGACATCACTGCGACGGCTGATGAGATCAAGCCGCATATGAACAAAGCGTATGAAGATTTTCGCGCTGAGGCAGAAATCAAGGGATTTCGTAAAGGTAAAGCACCGCTGTCGCTCATTAAACAGATGTACGGACAAGCCATTGAGAGTGAAGCTATAAATGAAATTGTCAATCATTTCTACCGCGAAGCGATAACCAAACACAATCTCAAGCCCGTCGGCGATCCGGTTTTAAAAAACGTAGATTACAAACCGGGGGGAGATTTTACCTTCTCGGTTGAATACGAAGTTCTCCCCGAAATTGAATTCCAGGAATACAAAAACATCGAGATTGAAAAACCCGTCCAAAAAGTAACCGATGATATGATCGAACGTGAGCTTGAAGGCGTTCGGCTGAACTACGCCACACGGTCGGAAGTCGATTCGGTGACGGACAAATATCATACACTGACCGTCGACATCCAGGAGCTTGACGACAGCGGAATGGCGATTATCGGAAAACGCTCCCCGGATCAAACGATTAATTTATTTGACGATCGGTACGAACAGGATCTTGTGACTCCCCTTCTCAATGCGGAGAAAGACGGTGAGTATGTAATAAAATATTCTCACGATCACGGCGAACACCAGCATGATGTTCACGTTAAAGTTACCGTTAAAAAAATCGAAAAGGTTACCTTACCGGAGCTGAACGACGATTTTGTTAAAGAGCAGTTTAAGGGCAAGTTTGAATCTGCCGGCGAACTGCGCGACGACATTCGCAAACAATTACAGACAATGTTCGACCAGGAAAGCTCACGCATTGCACGGAACCGGATCGCCGACGAGATCGTCAAACGGCATGACTTCCCGGTCCCGGAAGCTCTGATATCGAAAGTATTCGACCAGATGATCGAAGATGTGAAGAGCCGGATGCCCGAGCAGAAATTGCCGCCGGATTTCGATCGTCATGCATTTGAAGCCGAATATTACACACAGGCGGAATGGCAGGCAAAGTGGTCCATTCTGCGCGAAAATTTGTTCGAGACGGAGAACATAAAAATCGATGAAAAGGATATTGAAGAACGCGCCGGGAAAGACGCGGCACAATACGGCATGGGTAAAGATCAGGTGCTCGGTTTCTATAAGTCCAATCACCAGGTAATCGACAGCATTATGCACAATAAGTTAATGGATGTGCTCGAATCATATGCAGCCATAACGGAAAAAGAAGTTAAACCCGGCGAACAAAAGCAGGAACAACAACAAAAATCGCGGATTATACAATAGAAAGGCAGAAGCACACATGAAGGAGAACATATACGGACAACTGGTGCCGATTGTTGTTGAATCAACCGGACGCGGAGAACGGGCATACGATATTTATTCCCGGTTATTGAAGGAGCGAATAGTCTTTGTCGGTTTTCCGGTCGACGATACCATTGCAAGCTTGATAATCGCACAGTTACTCTTTCTTGAATCCGAAGATCCGGACAAGGATATACATCTGTACATCAATTCACCGGGGGGAGGCGTTTCGGCGGGACTGGCAATATACGACACGATGCAATACATACGACCCGATGTCAGCACTATCTGTACCGGTATGGCGGCAAGTATGGGAGCAGTACTCCTTGCCGGCGGAGCACCGGGTAAACGTACCTCGCTGCCAAACTCACGTATTATGATCCATCAACCGTGGGGAGGAACCCGCGGCTCGGCTTCGGATATCAGTATTCAGGCAGAGGAAATTTTAAAGATCAAAAAGAAGATTAATCAAATACTCTCCCATCACACCGGCCGAGACATAGAACAAATTGAAAAAGACACCGACCGTGACCGGTATATGTCACCGGACGAGGCAAAAGACTACGGTCTTATCGATAACTTATTAACGAAACGACCGAAAGTACAGAAACAACAATAAAAGGACACTATGCCTTCGAAACAAAGACCGGAAGATAAAATTCGGTGTTCGTTTTGCGGACGCGCGCCGAACGAAGTTGCAAGCATTATAGCCGGGCCCGATGTATACATTTGCGATATATGCGTGTCGGATTCCGTCGATATAATTCGCAACAACCTTGCAGCGTACTCGACACAAAAGCATACTAAAAAGAAACATCTTAATCCCGAGCAAATAAAATCGGCGCTCGATGAGTATGTTATCGGTCAGGAACATGCCAAGAAAACACTCGCCGTGGCGGTGTATAAC
>PWJF01000425.1 GCA_003560935.1 Ignavibacteriales bacterium | reverse complement strand
CTCTCAAATGCCGTGGATATACGTGCAACAAGCTGTTGTGATCCGCCTGCGGTAAAATAGACAAATATTTCATTCCCCATTGGTTCAACGACTTCAACATTCACCTCGACCGGGGTTAGATTATACCCTTGCTGCTTTGCACGTTCATCGTGAATATGTTCGGGGCGTATACCCATTATTACATTTTTATTGTTATAGTTATTCAAATTCGGTTCATGCTTTTTCGATACTTTGAATTGAACCGGTCCATTCTCCTGCTTAAACGAGATTCCTCCGTCGCTATACAAAGCACCTTCAATGAAATTCATTGATGGACTTCCGATAAAACCTGCTACAAATACATTATTTGGAGAATTATATATATCAAGCGGTGAATCAATCTGGTGAATATAACCGTCTTTCATCACAACAATCTTATCGCCCATCGTCATGGCTTCCATTTGATCATGTGTAACGTAAACCATAGTAGCTTCAAGACGACGGTGAAGCTTCGATATCTCAGTTCGCATTTGTACACGGAGTTTCGCATCAAGATTACTGAGCGGTTCATCAAAGAGAAACACCTTCGGTTTGCGGACAATAGCTCTGCCGACCGCAACACGCTGTCGCTGTCCGCCGGATAAGGCTTTCGGTTTCCGGTCAAGATATTCTTCGATACCGAGAATCTTTGCGGCATCCCGCACGCGGGTATCTATTTCCTGCTTCGGAAACTTTCTGAGTTTTAATCCGAACGCCATATTCTCATAGACCGACATGTGCGGATAGAGAGCATAATTTTGAAATACCATCGCAATATCTCTGTCCTTTGGTGGCAGGTCATTAACTACTTTATCATCAATATAAATCATACCTCGAGTTATCTCTTCAAGTCCTGCAATCATACGGAGCGTTGTTGATTTACCGCATCCCGACGGGCCGACAAGGACAACGAACTCTTTATTCTTTATATCAATATTACAGTCTTTAACGGCGACGACATTGCCCTCATAAATTTTTTCGATTTTATCAAGACGTACACTTGCCATGAGGTACCCCGGTATTAGTTAGTAATCGTTTTAATTGTTTCCATAAATTCAGGAAAAGAAACTGCAGCGGCATTCATATTCGTAAGGGTAACTTCATTGTTAGCCGCTAATCCCATTATTGCCGAAGCCATTGCGAGCCGGTGATCGCCAAAACTATCAAGCGAAATACCGCCGCGTAAGGTTCCTCCCTCGACGACAAAACCGTCATCACGCTCGCGAACTCTGATTCCCATCGCGGAAATATTTGTAACAACAGAATTAATTCTATCCGATTCCTTTTGCCGTAATTCTTCTGCATTCTTCACTTCAAAAAAGCCATCCGCACACGCACCGGCGACAGCAAGAATCGGTATTTCATCAATAATGAACGGAATCAATGCTCCTTCAACCGTGCAGCCACGCAACTGTGACGAATAGGCGCAGATATCTCCAACCGGTTCGCCGTCAGGATTCCGTTTATTAAAAATCTTTATATTTGCTCCCATCCGTTCAAGAACCGTGATAAACGCTATTCTTGTCGGATTCAAGCTTACATTTCTGACGATTATTTCGCTTGCCGGCGTAATAAGAGCCGCAACGATAAAAAATGCTGCTGTCGATGGATCGCCGGGTATGACCATCCGGGCCGGCGGTATGCGTATCATTTTATGAACCGAAATATAGTTTTTACCGCCGAATTTTTTTACCGGCAGACCGAGCATCCGCTCTGTGTGGTCGCGTGTCGGAAAGGGTTCAATGACCGTTGTAGTACCATTCGCATACAAGCCGGCGAGCAATATTGCCGTTTTAACCTGAGCACTTGCAACCGGCAATTCATAATTAATGCTTCGCAGCGGTCTTTTCGCACCGCGGATTTTTATCGGTGCAGTCCCCTTCCGTGTACCTGAAATTCGAGCATTCATAATTGACAACGGTTTAATCACACGGCGCATTGGTCGTCGTAGAAGCGATGAATCACCGGTAATCACAGACGGAAACGATTGTCCGCTGAGTAAACCGGCAAGGAGCCGCATAGTTGTTCCGGAGTTCCCGGCGTCGAGTGTCTGATACGGTTCACGAAAATAGTACAGACCGGAACTTTGTATCCAGAGCGTTCTTCCGGCATACTCGTACTCGATACCCAGTTCGGCAAGGCATTTTACCGTCGTCAACGGATCCTGCGCTCCGGGGAAATTTTCAAATAGACTCTCTCCTCTCGCCAGCGCCGCAAAGAGCGCCGCCCGATGTGCGATCGATTTGTCTCCCGGCAGCTCAATCTCACCGTACAGTGATTCAACCGGAGTGACGGTTACCGTAGCATTTTCAGTTTGTTTGGTTGACAACGTCGCCGACTTTCAGAATAGATTCACCATCCATTTCTTCCGGAATCGGTAACTCCATTAGATCAAGAAGCGTTGGAGCAAAATCACCTAATTTTCCTCCCTCCCGCAATGGTTCCTTAATGCCATCTTTGATTACTATAAACGGCACCGGATTTGTTGTATGCGCAGTATGCGGACCACCGTTTGTATCCATCATGATATCTGCATTACCGTGATCTGCTGTAACTACCGCACAGTAACCGAGTTCCAGCGCAGCTTCCATCACCTGTCGTGTACACCGGTCAACGGTTTCTACAGCTTTAACCGCAGCTTCCATAACACCGGTATGTCCGACCATATCCGGATTAGCAAAATTTAAAACGACCAGATCCGGATGCTTATCGTTAATATATTTAACCGCTTCATCTGCTACTTTGTAGGCGCTCATTTCCGGTTTGTAATCATATGTCGGAACATCGCGTGGTGAGGGTACGAGTATCCGGTCTTCACCGTCAAACGGCTTTTCTCTGCCGCCTGAGAAGAAAAATGTGACATGGGGATACTTCTCCGTCTCGGCTATACGAAGCTGTGTCAAACCTTTCGCGGCGATGTACTCACCCAGCGTATTATCAAGCGATTGTGGTTCAAATACAACCGGAAATGTAAACTCTTTATGGTACGGCGTCATCGTAACACACTCGAGTTTGAGCAGATCACGTTTGAATTCACTGAAATCCGGATCAGTTAATGCCGTTGTAAGCTGACGCGGCCGGTCGGTACGGAAATTAAAGAACAAAACCGCATCACCGTTTTCGACAGCTGCAACAGGTTTATCGTTTTCGGTAAGAACGATCGGCAAAATAAATTCATCCGTCTTCTCGTCTTTATACGAAGCTTCCACCGCTTCAACCGGATCGTTGAACTTCTGTCCTTCTCCCTCAACGAGCATTCGGTACGCTTTCTCGGTTCGATCCCAGCGTTTGTCCCGATCCATCGCATAGTAACGACCGACGATAGTAGCAAGTTTACCGGTTCCGATTTCCTTAGCCTTTTCCTGAAACTCTTTTACATATTTAGCTCCGTTGTGGGGCGGTGTGTCGCGTCCGTCCATAAAAGCGTGCACGAAAACATTTTTCAAACCATGTTCTTTGGCAAGTTCCAATAACGGGTAGAGATGCCGGAGATGGCTATGAACTCCGCCGTCGGAGAACAAGCCCATGATATGCAGCTTTACATTGTTTTTCCGTACGTCTTCGGTAAGCCGGAGAAGAGTCTTATTCTCAAAAATCTCTCCGGTTTTTATGGCGTGATCGATGCGGGTAATGTCCTGCCACACAATGCGCCCTGCACCGATGTTCATATGCCCGACTTCCGAATTCCCCATCTGACCATCCGGAAGCCCGACATACCCACCCGATGCATTTGCCCATGTCCAGGGTTTTGTCTTGAACAATTCATCAAGATACGGTTGTTTTGCACGCGCAATCGCACTTACTGACGGATCTTTTCCAAGACCATATCCGTCAAGAATTATAAACAACATTTTTTTCATATATACACATTCCGTGTACTAAGTCATTATCTATCTATTCGAACGACGCGGTTTTCGTCGATCGCGGTTATCCCGATCCCGCCGCCGTTCTCTACCTTCTCCGTCTTCCTGGGCGCCGGGTTCTTCACCGGTAATGACAGCTTTCCGGCTAAGATTATAGCGTCCTTCGCTGTCGATCTTCATAAGTTTAACCTCAAACTTATCCCCTAATTTAACGACGTCGCTTACCTTATCTACACGATTGGTATCGAGTTGAGATATGTGTACAAGCCCTTCGGTACCTGGGAGAAATTCGACAAACGCGCCGAAGTCCATAACCCGCTTAACGTTACCTTCATATACTTTACCCACTTCGGGTTGTTCGGTCATTTTCTCGATTATCTCACGGGCTTTATCGCCCGATTCTTTTGTGAGAGCTGCAATGGTAACGGTACCATCCTGATCGATATTGATCTCCGTGCCGGTCTCTGCGATAATATTCCGTATTGTTTTACCGCCGGGACCGATCACTCCGCCGATTGAAGCGACAGGGATAGTGAGCGTTATAAGACTCGGCGCATGTTGCGAGATGCTCGGACGAGGTTCGGCAATAGTATTATTCATGACATCGAGGATGTACATGCGTCCTTCTTTTGCCTGGCGAAGCGCTTGTTCCATGACTTCGAATGAAATACCTTCGATCTTGATATCCATCTGGAACGAAGTAATACCGTCGGATGTACCGGCGACCTTGAAATCCATATCGCCAAGATGGTCTTCGTCGCCGAGGATATCACTCAATACGGCAACACGATCGCCTTCTTTAATCAATCCCATTGCGATGCCGGCAACAGCTTTTTTAACCGGTACTCCGCCGTCCATTAACGCGAGCGATCCGGCACACACGGTCGCCATCGATGACGATCCGTTCGATTCAAGAATATCGGAAACGATGCGGATTGTGTAGGCGAAATCTTTATCTTCGGGTAACACATATTTTAACGCACGCTCGGCAAGATTACCGTGGCCAATCTCACGACGACCGGGACCCATAACCCGTCCGACTTCACCGACGCAAAACGGCGGGAAATTGTAATGGAGCATGAATCTTTTCATCGATTCGGGAAGCAATCCCTCGATGAGCTGTTGATCCATTTTTGTTCCAAGCGTTACGCTGGTCAAACTTTGAGTTTCACCGCGTGTAAATAGTGCAGAACCGTGCGTTCGCGGCAGCAGGCCGATTTCACAATTAATCGTACGAATGTCGGACAGACCGCGTCCGTCGAGCCGCTTACTTTCGGAGAGAATCATCTCACGCATGTCGGCTTTTTCAATATCGTGTATGATATCTTTGATGGCAGCTTCCTGTTCCGGGTATTTTTCAGCAAGTGACTCAAGGGTCTTTTGTTCAATATCCGCACGCCGTTCGCTGCGCTGCTCTTTTGTACCGGCAGTGCGATTGTTATTCCGTATTTGCTCCTCAACAAGATCACGAACCTCCTGCACCAATTGTGCATCGGGTTCGTCTTTTGTGAATTCCCGCTTTGCTTTACCCGCTTCACGGGCAAGATCAAACTGCAATTCATTTATTTGCTTTATTGCATCGTGAGCGACTTTGAGGGCGGTCAGCATATCTTCTTCGCTAATTTCTTTTGATTCACCCTCAACCATCACAACGCTCTCGTCCGTACCGGCAACGATTACATCAATATCCGTATTTTCCAGTTGTTGGTACGTCGGATTAACGATCCACTCTCCGTCTATCCTACCGACCCGCACTTCCGAAATAGGTCCGTTCCATGGTACATCCGAGACCATTAATGCTGCCGATGCACCAATACCACCAAGCACATCGCTGTCATTCTCCTGATCGGATGAGTACACAGTGACCAATAGCTGGGTCTCGTTCATATAACCATCCGGGAAGAGCGGGCGGATGGGACGATCTATAAGTCTTGATGAAAGAATTTCTTTCTCCGTTGGGCGACCTTCGCGTTTAAAGAAACCACCCGGTATCTTGCCCGCCGCTGCAATCTTTTCACGGTACTCAACCTGTAGGGGGAAAAAAGCCTGTCCTTCATTAGGCTCGTGTGCCGAGACAACGGTAGCCAGCACCATAGTATCGCCGTAGCGTACCATAACGGCACCGTCTGCCTGTTTCGCGAGTTTCCCCGTTGAAATGATCAATGTCCGACCATTCAATTCAATTTGTTTCTGGATTTCCATTTTTTCTCCTGCAAATAACTTGCGTATAATTACTTACGTATATTCAGTTCGTTTATGAGTTTTCTGTACCGGTCTATATCCTTCTTCATAAGATAGTTCAACAATCTTCGTCGTTTACCGACCATCTTCAACAGTCCGGTACGTGAATGATGATCTTTTTTGTTAATACCAAAATGTCCGGTAAGATCGTTAATGCGGGCAGTAAGGATTGCAATTTGTACCTCGGGTAATCCGGAATTTTTCTCAGAGTTACCGTACTTTTTTACAATTTCAGCCTTTTGTTCTTTCGTTAATGCCATCGATTTAAAGCTCCTCTGTAGAGTTAATATATTAATGTTATTTGATTAAAAATTTTCTGCTAATTCTAAACATCGTTTTTTGTCACTGCGTAATGTCTCTATTAATTCTTCGGGAGAGTCGAACTTTCGCTCGTCCCGTAATTTCCGATGAAACGATATTACGATTTCTGAATCGTACAGCTTACCGACTTCACCGAGAAAATGTATCTCCATTACGATTTGACCGTCGTTCTTAAACGTCGGACGAGTTCCAATATTCATCATACCGGGGATTTTACTTCCCGCAATTTCGCCCATCACGAAATATACACCGTTACCCGGTACAAGTTTTTTATTATGCACAGGCACTACATTTGCCGTCGGAAAACCGATCGTCGCACCGCGTCCATCGCCGCGAACGACCCTCCCTTTAAATGAGTAGTTCCAGCCGAGAAATTCTGCCGCCCGTTCGACATCTCCGTTCTTCAACATCCTTCGTATTTTAGTCGAGCTGACGACTTCATCGCCGACATAATACGGCGGTACTGTATGTACACTAAAGCCGAACTCGTTGCCGAGATCGACGACATCTTTTATTCCGGATTCACGGTCACGCCCGAACATGTGATCGTAACCGACAACCACTTCTTTTGCACCCAGTCCATCGACGATATACAGCTTGTAAAATTCTCGCGACGATAATCGCGAGAATTCATACGTGAACGGTATAATGAACAATACATCTATGTTCATTTGTCTGAGAATTACAATCCGCTCTTCAAGTGTTGTAAGCAATTCAACGGGACCCTTTGATGATTTGACAACTTCTTTAGGGTGCGGATCAAAAGTGATTACCACACTCCTCATGCCGTGAATCCTGGCACGATCGCTTACCTCGCTTATAATTTTTTGATGCGCGCGATGAATCCCGTCATAACTGCCGACCGTACATACAGAATCGATCCTTTTCCCTGTCTCGATGAGTGACCGCGCTTGTATCACACGTGCTTCCTTTTTAAACGATCTTTTAATTCATTCAGATGATCAATCGTCACGGCATCATCGACCGAAAACATACCGACGCCGGTTCGCTGCAGCGATGTCAAATGCCCGCCAGTATTAAGTTTAACGCCCATATCGTGTGCGATAGTTCTGATATACGTTCCTTTCGAACATCTAATCCGGAACGACACATATGGCACATCTATAGTAGTTATGTCAAACTCATGTATCGTTACCGGGCGCGTTTCCCGCGAAACTTCAATACCCTTGCGGGCGAGTTTATACAACGGCTTGCCGTTTTTCTTGATCGCGGAATACATCGGCGGAACCTGTTCTATTGAACCGGTCACCGAAGCCGCGGCATCACGGATCATCGATTCAGTAACATGATCAAACGGCTTGCGTTCGATTACTTCCGTTTCCGTATCATAACTCGGGGTTGATTCACCGAGTTTTATACTGCCGGTATAACGTTTATCCAACCCGACGAATGAATTTATTTCTTTTGTCTTTTTACCCGTACAAATAATGAGCAAACCCGTCGCCATCGGATCGAGCGTACCCGCATGTCCGACCTTCTTTATCCTGAAGGTTTTTTTAATTTTATTTACTACGTCAAAAGACGTCCAACCTTTCGGTTTATCGATAAGGATAACCGCACCCGCGGCTAATTTGCTCAAGAGTGCGTGTTCATTGTCGTCAAAGCTTTTTTCAATATCCGATCGTTGCAATACAACGACGCCGTGTTCAGTGTTCATTATTTCGGATCTTTTTAAATATCCGCTCGAGCGAGTCGACTTTATCAAGCGTATCGTCGAGGTAAAATTGCAGATCGGGTGTGAATTTCAGCCGTACACGCGATCCGAGAAGATGCCTGAGCTCACCTTTACGCCGCATCAATTCATTGATTGCCGCTTCTTTCTTTTCGACTGAATCATAAATACTCAAGTACACTTTTGCTATTTTCAGATCGGGCGACATAATAATATCGGTAACCGTCAAAAACACGTTCGTCTCAAGAACGATATCGCGAAGCAAAATTTTGCTCATCTCTTCTTTCATGAGAGATGAAACTTTTTCCGATCGTATTGACATATAGTCCCCCGTGTTAATAGGGTATTATTGCAGTGTTCGTTTCTGTTCGGTTAATTTAAATGCCTCGATAGTATCACCGATTTTAATATCGTTGTACCCTTCGATTCCCATTCCGCACTCGTAACCGCTTTCAACCTCACGAACGTCGTCTTTGAACCGTTTCAACGATGAAAGGGTCCCTTCATATATTACAATACCATCGCGGATCAATCGAACTTTTGCATTCCGCGTCATCTTACCCTCCTGAACATAACAGCCGGCAACTGTGCCGACTTTCGGGACCTTGAAGATGTCGCGAACTTCGGCAACTCCCACAATCTCTTCTTTGATCTCGGG
This sequence comes from Ignavibacteriales bacterium, assembly GCA_003560935.1. Taxonomy (GTDB): domain Bacteria; phylum Bacteroidota; class Ignavibacteria; order T3Sed10-11; family T3Sed10-11; genus T3Sed10-11. Next base: position 4,447 of record PWJF01000425.1, on the reverse strand, counting down.
TGAGAGCAATCCTTCGAGAGCGTTCTTCACCTCGTTAATTGCATCATAGATGACACTGTATAATCTAATCTCGACATTTTCCGTCTCAGCGAGCTTTCGTGTACTTGCAAGCGGGCGGACATGGAACCCTACAATAATGGCCTGGGACGCTGCGGCAAGCAGAACGTCGGCGTCGTTAATGGCGCCGACGCCTTTATGAATTACGTTCACCTTCACCTCGTCATTCGACAATTTGGCGAGCGATTCCGAAAGCGCTTCGACAGAACCGTCAACATCACCTTTGACGATGATGGAAAGCTCTTTAACGACCCCGGTCTGTATGTTTTTCGAAATATCATCCAGTGTAATGTGTCGTATCTGACGCAGATCCTGTTCGCGTTTCAATTGCTGGCGCTTGAGCGCGATTTCGCGCGCGTGTCCTTCGTTCCCGAGTACTACAAACCGATCTCCGACTTTGGGCATGCCGTCAAAACCGGTAACCTGCGCCGGTTTACTCGGCGGCGCAGCCTCGAGTCTGTTTTCGCGTTCATCAAACATTGCACGAACCCGCCCGCTGTAAAGTCCCGCAATGAACGGATCGCCGACCTGTAAAGTACCCGATTGAACGAGTACCGATGCAATGATTCCTTTTCCACGGTCAAGTTCCGCTTCGATAACAACGCCATGAGCTTTCTTTTCAGGGTCAGCTTTAAGATCGAGCAGTTCAGCTTCAAGCAGGATTTTCTCAAGGAGCTGCTCGATGTTCATTCCCTGTTTTGCGGAGATCTCAACCGATTGGTATTTTCCGCCCCACTCTTCAACAAGAACATTGCGTTCTGAGAGCTGTTGGCGAACCTTATCGGGATTTGCATTTGGTTTATCTATTTTGTTAATAGCAACGATGATAGGAACACCGGCAGCTTGCGCGTGGTTAATTGCCTCAAGTGTCTGGGGCATCACATTGTCGTCTGCCGCAACAACAAGAACAACGATATCGGTTAGCTGTGCACCGCGTGCACGCATAGCCGTAAACGCCTCGTGACCCGGGGTATCGAGGAATGTAATCGTCTTGTCGTTGTCGAGCATTACTTCATATGCACCGATGTGCTGAGTAATGCCGCCGGATTCACCGGCAACGACATTGGTTTTTCGGATAAAATCGAGTAGCGTTGTTTTACCATGGTCGACATGCCCCATTATCGTTACAATAGGTGCACGGAGTTTTAATTTCGCCGGATCGTCTCCCTCTCCCACAACAACATCTTCAGCAAACTCATCCTGAAACGTGACCTGATATCCGTATTCGTCGGCAAGTAAAGTAATGAGATCGGCTTCGAGCCGTCGATTGATAGAGACCATGATACCGAGTTCGATACATTTTTGTATCACCTCATTGGTCGGTACGTTCATCAGACTTGCAAGTTCGCCAACGGTAATATATTCGATAACCTGCAGTGTGGTTTTTTCCTGTTCTTTCTGTTCTGCTTTTCGCAGTTCCTCTTCCATTCGCTCGCGTTTTCTTTTTTTACGCGCAACGGCACGTACGCTCGGACCGGAGTCATCCATCGCAGCAAGAGTTTTCCGGATGGCTTCTTGTACCTCTCCTTCATCTACGCTGCGGGCGCGTAATTTCTTTTTCCTTTTTTTCTTCTTAGTACCCGTTTCTTCACCTTCATGTACATCGACCTCTTTTGCGGCAGTGGTGGGCGTCCGGGATTCTTCACGTACCTTCTTTTTGCGTTTTTTTCGTTTCTTTTTAGGTTTATCCGTTTCATCGACAGGTGCTTCCGGCTGTTCCTCGACTGTCTTCTGCTTGGAAATGCCTTTCAGGTCTACTTTACCTTTAATCTTCAAGCCGGGCAATGGTTTGCGACCCTTTGGTTGTTCAACTTTAGCTTTCCGATCATCCTCCCCTTCTTCTACGATCTCTTTTTCTTCAACCTCCTCAACATCCTCATCCACCGGTTCATCAACTTCCTCTTTCGGTGCTTCTTCCACCTCAGGAGCCCGTTTCTTTACGTCCTTTTCAGGAGCTTCTTTGTCTTTTTCTTTTGCTTTCTTTTTATCGATTTCAGGCGCAGCGACTTCGGGCTTTTCTTCAATTTTCTGCTCACCATCGGTAGGCTGTTTTCGGGCAGCAACTTTATCTTCCTCGGGTTTCTTTTCTCCTTCCTTCGCTTCTTTTTCGGCGTCCCGGCGCCGTTGTTGCGTTTTTCGCAGCTCGGCTACTTTCTTCTGATGACGCTCCGCGCTATCCTTATCTTTTTTGTAATGAACCATAATCTCTTCCACCATCTCAGGTTCGACGGCAGACATATGGCTCTTTACCGGATAACCGCGTTTATCCAGAAAGTCCAGAATAACCTGACTGCTCAAGTTAAGCTCTGCAGCTATTTTATATACTTTTTGTTTTTTTGCTGTTGTAGTTGTGGTCATTAAATGTAACCGCCCTTTATTCTAATGTTTTCACATTTCTTTTTTTTCCGTCATCTTGCTGTGTGTTTTTTGTAGATTCGCCATCATCCGGATCCCGGGGCTCTTCATCGTTCCCGCTTTTCTGTACTACAGTTTCTTTTTTCTCTTCCTCATCCGGCTGCTCTTCGCTTTCGGATTCGTCCGCCTGCCTCGGTTGCTCTTCTTCTTCAGCATCCTCTTCTTCATCGACAAAATCGGTTTTAGCGGTTGTTTCTTCTACTTCTACCTCTTCCTCTTCTTCAGCCTCTTCTTCGGCTTCCTCAAGTCCCTCACGAAGCATCTCAACGATCTTCTTCAAAGTATCATTTTCAAGATCATCAAATTGAATTTTCTTATCCTCAAATGCTTCTATAACTTCAAGCGCCGATGAGAATCCCGATTCACTGAATAGGGTATAAGTCCCGGGTTGTATTTCTTCCAATTCCTCCTGGAATTCACTGAGATCAATATCGTACATGCCGCCCATTTTCTTCACTTTAATTTCAAAACCGGTCAGTTTTGAAGCAAGCCGGATATTTTGTCCGTTTTTACCAATGAGAAGGGGTACCTGATCGATATCGACATGTACAGTTGCGATCCTTTTCGTCCTATCGATTTTTATATCTTTCAATTTTGCCGGCGATAAAGCCCTTGTGATGAACACTGTCGGGTCGCTGCTGTAATTTATTACATCAATATTCTCATTATTCAGCTCGCGAACGATCGCATGGATTCGGGTTCCTTTCATACCGACACATGCGCCTACCGCATCGACACGGTCGTCGTGAGATTCAACGGCAACCTTTGCACGTTCGCCCGGTTCTCGCACGATACCTTTTATATCAATGACACCGCCGTACGCTTCGGGTATTTCGGGAATTTCAAGTTCAAAGAGACGTCGCAGGAAGAGCGGTGAAGCGCGTGAAATAATTATCTGGGGGTTGCCGGTACTTGTACGACGGACCTCGGTAATAACCGCACGAATCGTATTGCCCTTGTTGTAGCGTTCCTTTGGTATTTGTTCGCTCTTCGGCATTATCAATTCTTTTTTATTATGAATCACCAGTATCTCATTTCGCCGGATCTGATAAATATCGCCTACAATAATTTCACCGACCATTTTGTTATATTCGGCGAATGTTATCTCTTTTTCGATTTCCTTGATACGTTGATTTAAACTTTGTTTTGCACTTACTATTAAACGACGATCGAATCTGCTCAACTCGATAAACTCAACATATTCTTCACCGACTTCCAACGGCTCATCGGTCTTTTTACGTACGGTCTTAATATCTATCTGGGTATTCGGGTCTTCGACTTTCTCGACGATCTCCCGCTCAAGATAGATCTCAATATGCCCTTTCTCCATGTTCACAATGACCTCAAACTGAGCATCCGGGCCGTATTTTTTCCGCACCATCATCGAAAATATATCTTCGATGATCCCTGCAAGGATATCCTTGTCGATTCCCTTTTCTCGAACCATCTGCGAAAATGATTCGGTAATATCGTAATTCATTCTATTCCTCCGATTCTATCGGTAACCTAATAATCCCCGCACTACCAGGGAAGTTTGATAAAAGCTTTTTGTATTGTTTCATAATTAAAATCTTTTGTCGTCTGTTCGTCAACCTTTAATGTAAAAACCGAATCGTTTGCATTGACTAACGTTCCGACTACTTTTTGTGATTCTCCGTTAATGAGATAATGTACCTCAAGATCTCTTCCGACGTTTTTTTTATATTGTCGAACAATTTTCAACGGTTTGTCAAGACCGGGTGAAGAGACACTCACCCTGTAGGTTCCGGAAATCAAATCTTTATTTTGTAACCGTCGATTAATTTCTTTATTTATATCCGAAATCGTTTTTGCATCTACACCTTTTTCCGTATCAATGAAAATTTCAATAATTTTCGAATTCCGATCGCCACGAGCGGTGATCTCGACAAGAAACGCATCATATGTCTCAAGCACCGGTTCCACCATCTCCTTTAAAGACTGTTCGGTCTTCTCT
>PWJF01000180.1 GCA_003560935.1 Ignavibacteriales bacterium | reverse complement strand
TGATTATTCACTTGTGTGAAAAACTTCCCAAAACACGAACCGGAAATCACGTTTCCGGCCAATTGCTGAGGTGTGGAACATCGCCCGCTCCTAATTATGGTGAAGCTCGTGGCGCTGAAAGCAAAAAGGATTTTATACATAAGTTGAGAGTAGTATTGAAAGAGCTGAATGAATCCGTTATTTGGTTGGTAATAACACGTCGCTCTAAACAGTTACCTGAATCGGTTATTCTTCCGGTAGAACAAGAAGGAAGAGAACTGGCCCGAATTATTAATAAAAGTATTGGAACGGCAGGTGCCGGGTAAAAAATTGTCAATTGTAAATTGCAAATAGTCAATGGCCAATTGTCAATTGCTTATCGTCACGTGTCATCTGGAACCTGCTTGTCCCCGCCAAACAGCGCGGCGGGCAGGCGGCAAATGTTTTGCTTCAGTTGGAAATGGACAATTGTAACTAAGTAAAATCAATCTCCCCTTCACACCCTCTCCCCCTCTCCCCTTCACCCCTTCACCCCTCCACGGAGACACCATCGTGAGACTGGAGGAGAAAGGGTGAGAGGGAGAGGGGGAGAAACGGGGAAAGGGAGAAACGGAGAAACGGTTAAACGGTGAATCGTAGATGGCGAGAACGATGATGAATTGTGGTATAAGTGAAACTGTTTTGATATATTAGTGAATATAATGAAGACCGAGCTTGTGAAAAAATGGATAGAACGTGTCGAATATGATCTGCAGACTGCGGAGGCAATGCACGAAACCGGTCGGTATATCTATGTTTTGTTCATGTGTCAGCAAGCTATCGAAAAATGCTTTAAAGCGTTAATTATATATAATGATCAGGATGTATTGCCGTTTCATAACTTGAGGAGATTGGCGGAACAAGCTGGTGTAATTGATGAAATAGAACCGGATTCTTTAAAGAAACTGGATTTCTTATCACAGTATTATATCAATGCACGGTATAAAGAAGATATTCAACAGCTTTCTAAGGGTATAACATCCTATGTCTCAAAGGAGTTTTTGGATTTTGCCAATGGAATAATTCAATGGTTGAAGAAAAAAATAAACTTTTAAGTGATGTCAGTAGACTCGTTGAAGAATTACGATCTAAATTTGATATCAAAGAGGTCTATATATTCGGATCGTATGCATGGGGTAATCCGGATATCTACAGTGATGTAGATATCGCCGTTGTAGTGGGATCGTCCGGAGATGGCGGTATCTATGACGGACGTTTTGAAATATTTCATGAAGTGCAAAAACATAACTCTTCCTATGAAGTCCTCTGTTTTGATAAAGATGAGTTCGAAGAGGACGTTAATCCGATTGTCAAAAGGATAAAACAAAATGGCATCAGGATACTATAGTTAATGTTGTTGTATCATTTACTCATACTGAAAAAATTAGATTAAGAAAAATCGAAATATTTGAAATAGAAGAAGCTATTCATCAAGGAACAATAATTGAACCGGATCCTGCTGAATGGGAAGAGGATTTGAAAACAAGAAGGAAAGGAAAGGACAATGATTATTTGAAAGGTAAAATCACAGTAGACGTCCTGGATTATGAAGAGAGTACCGCTGCATGAATCATACCGCGTAAAACTCCCTCACCCATCCAACCCTTAACAGCAACACCACCGTGAGTCCGGAAGGAGAGAGGGTGAAAGGTAGACTGGGTGATGATGTAATACAGTTTGCAGTTTCCAGTTTATAGTTTTCAGTTGGCAGTAACGAAAAATGAATAAAAATTCGTAAGGATGTTGCCCCGACACGCAACATATATTATAGCACAAAATTCCACGTTACTGTCGGGGTAACGTCCCTTGCATATATCACACGGAAAACTTGCAAATTGCTTGTCCGCCGCGCTGCCTGCTCGCCGGAGGCGGGTTTGGCGGAGAACCCGAAACCCGGAACGAGTAATCGACTTGTATAAAATCGTTTTTTATTATATATTTTTAATAAGCTAATTATGTAATAGCGTAAATTTGAATTATCGATATGATATTATAGGTAGAGAGAGTATGACATATAAAAGAACTGTATATACATCTTCGTTAGATACTCTTGAAGCATTATTAAAATCATTAGCTTCTTATGAACATAAATATCAAATTTCATCCGATGATTTCTATGCTGCCTATTTGGCAGGGAAATTTGAAGACTCAAAGGACTATGTAGAATGGGCGGGAGACTATAAGCATTATATTGAATTGAAGAAAGTATAATATTCCGATATGATAATGCCCCTCATCATCCTCATATAGACACACATCCGGACCATAAACATGTGGGTACCTCTGTTATGAGTGCATCGCGACCAAACATAGAAAATGTTTTCTCAGAAATCCAAAAATCGTCAAACAAGTCTTAAACGCAGTAAAAGGATAACTGCAGGTCGAATTATTTTTTTTCTGCAATGAAGGATATCTTTTACGAATAAGGTTTGTAAAATTAAAAATTCTCCAGAAAATTTAAACACAAAAAACCTTATTCGTGTCCCCAAACCTTAGCAGCAAAACCGGGAACCGTCAGGGGATAAATTTCAGAGGTCAGAGGGCAGAGGTCAGAAGTCAGAGGTAAGCAACCTGGAACATGAAACCTGGAACCCGGAACGAGCAACCCACCCCGTTGACAATGTATTATAAGATTCATAGCTTATAATAAATATTTTATCACAAGGGTATACGTTATGTTACTTCAATATATTGAAGCTGCGTTGAAAAAAGCCGAATATAAAAAGCTCGACGATGGAACCTGGTTTGGTGAAATACCGGGTTTTGCAGGAGTCTGGGCAAACGGTACAACGGTAGAAGAATGCAGGAATGAATTATCTGAAGTACTTGAAGAATGGGTAATGTTGAAAATAAGAGATAATGATCCAATCCCGGAAATTGATGGAATGAAATTATCCATTAAAAAAGTAGCCGGCTAAGGTAACTTGAAATCAACTATAAAGAGACGTGAACTCATTCGAAAATTTAAGGTGTTGGGATTCGAGGGTCCGTATTCAGGAGGACGTCACCAGTTTATGAAAAAGGGGAGTTTAAAGGTACGAATTCCTAATCCTCATGGATCGAAAGAAATTCATATAAGTCTTATCAAAGAGATACTCAGACAGGCAAACGTATCGATTGATGAATGGGAGAAGGCGTAAAAGATTTCCGGTCGATCTGACGGATCCGGTTGAAGTGATAAAATTCAGATAAGAGAAAATTAAGTCTGTCGATGATCCGTACACTTCATAAAGAATTAAAGATTCCCGCTTGGTCGCTTATTGCGGAGTATGGAGGGGAGAAAGGGCGAAGGGGAGAGGGGGTGAAGGAGTGAGAGGGGTGGGAGGTGATCGCGAACCCACAAATTGACAATTGACAATTGATCGTTCATCATTGACAACTAATTTCCATCTGCTCAAAAATT
>PWJF01000225.1 GCA_003560935.1 Ignavibacteriales bacterium | reverse complement strand
TAAGATACCAAAAGAGGCATTAGAAAAAGATCCGCTGTTATCGGAATAGGACGGCGCCTATTAGTCTGTTCTTATTTCGAAATCCCATTCACACCCATCCGCGCAATTTACACGCCTCCGCCACACGTGCAACCCCGACCACCATCGCTGCAAGGCGCGGGTGTACTTTCTTTTCCCCGATCGCCTCCTGTACCGTGTGATATGCCTTTGTCATTTTTGTGTCAAGTCGTTCATGAACAACTTCTTCATCCCAGAAGAAGCGGTATGCATCCTGCACCATTTCAAAATAGGAGACGGTTACGCCGCCGGCACTGGCAAGTATGTCCGGGATTACATGAACTCCGTTATTGTACAAAACGATATCGGCTTCAGGTGTTGTCGGGCCGTTTGCCAGTTCACAGACAATCCTCGCTTTCACTTTCTGAGCATTATACTTTGTGATTGCATTTTCAAGCGCCGACGGGTACAACACGTTTACATCGAGTTCAAGTAATGCGTCATGGCGGATTTCCTCCGCATCCGGGAATCCCTGTACCGATCCCGATTTCAATTTATGCATCACAAGTTCACGCGGATCCATTCCATCATCGCTGTAAATCGTTCCTTTGGAATCACTTACGGCTATTAGTTTTCCTCCCCCGAGCAGTTCATGGTTCAGCAATGCGGCACGCTGTCCCACATTACCGAACCCCTGTATTGCAAATTTCCCGTGCGGATCGACATCGAGTATCCTGCATGCTTCGCGTACGGTTATGACGCCGCCGCGCGCAACAGCATCCCGTCTTCCCTCGGTGCCGCCTACCTGCAGCGGTTTATCGGTCATCACACCGGGTTGATGACGGTGGGTGATCGCTTCGTATTCATCCATCATCCATGCCATCGTTTGCGGATTGGTGTATACATCGGGCGCGGGTATATCTTTATCGACACCGATCAGCTCCGAGACCCCGCGTATGTATCCTCGTACAAGATTTTCCAACTCACGCTCCGACATATTTTTCGGATCGCACACCACGCCGCCTTTGCTGCCTCCCAGCGGAAGATCAAGTACTGCCGTTTTCCATGTCATCCACGATGCGAGCGCCCGTACCGTATCGACGGTTTCATCCGGGTGAAAACGGATACCGCCTTTTGCCGGACCCCGCGCATAATTATATTGAATCCGGTGAGCATGAAATATCTTCATTTCACCCGAATCCATCCTTACCGGATACGTAAACGTATACTCACGTTGCGGCCAGAGAAGTAATTCCATCGTGGCATTATCCAGATTTAGAATTTTTGCCGCATCGACAACTTGTTTCTGTGCAACTTTGAAGGAGTTGTATGATTCCATTATTTTGTATCCTTCGGTTTTGATTTATCATCATCGGATTTATCTTCGTATCGCACATCGAGGATGATGCGATACCAGCAATGTCTGCACATTAATACGCGGTCGACTCCGAGCAGCACTTTTTCCCACGGACTCAATTTCCGACCGCAATGCGGGCACGCGTCCGGTGTTTTAGTAGATTTAGACATGTATTAAAGCTGACCGTTCGGTTTAAATATTATTCCCTTGTTTTTGCGCCCGTTTATCTTCACCACAAGCGGATCTCTAAATTGCAGATGCTTCGTGTATTGTTTTTCTTCAGCCGGATGCTGCGACAGAAGCCAGTCCCAATCGACAAATCCCATTTTCGCGGATGAGTCGACGGTGAAATAGCCGATCATGAACGACGTAATATTGTGAAAGAAATGGGAACCCTGTGAGGGAGTAATGTCCATATCCTTCGGATTCGTCTCAATAATCGCACGTGCGCCCGAAATATTCGCCCAGCTTACGGGGATACCGAGCCACGGATCGTTCGTTCCCCATCGCCCTACTCCAACAAGTAAGTACGGCCGTCGTTGGCTGATTAACTTATGGTTGAACTGTGTTACCTCGCGTGCGACTTCCTTACTTTTTGAACGTTCGAATTTTTGCTTATCAACAAGTACTATATCCCTGATATTGCGGACAACTCCGTTACCGAGGACCTGCGGACTCTGGCAAAGCAGTTGCTCGGTATTCTTCTCCTCCACATCAAGCTCTTCAAGTTCCCTGCTGATAACCATAGGCCGCAACTGGAGTATACCGACCTCCTTCGGTTTACCGTATGGATTGGAATAATTCACTGCAAATTCAATTTCAACCGGCGCGCCCATACCCCAGCTCCCCATGTCGAGGAGCAACTGTAAAATCTCCGGGAGCGGGAATAATTTCGATTTGAGCAGCGGGGCAAACGATACGATACGCATCCCTCCACGCCCAGTACCGTCATATATGACATCGTTTTCGGGTGAATACGTCGATCCGATCGATGATAATGTTCCATCAGCCTCCGCAACATGTATATCATATTTTATTAATAATTCGCCGGGCGATTTGATCAACGTGTCGGTATTAGACTTCATGTTAAGTGCGTAAAATTCATGCTGCTTTGTATCCAGTATTTCCCGTGTCGAAGAAGTTTGCATATGGTGTGTGGGATACTTCGGACTGAAGCGAACACAATTGCCTCCTTCGACGACATGACGACCGAGACCGAGCGCAACGGCGACAATACCGTCCGACGGTTTTTGCGGCGGCACCGGATAAAAATTATGCGATTTGGCTACACCGGAAAAATCCGGATAGTACCGGTCGTTATGATCCCGTCCGACCATTCGTTGAATGATGACCGCCATCTTTTCTTCCTCAAGCCGGTAGGATGTCATTTTGATATATTCTTTCGCCCGGTTAAAGAATGTCGATGCGTATACATGTTTTATCGCAACAAGCAAATCGTTCAGCCGGATAAGCGCATTCGGATGATTATTGGGGATCATTACGGTTTCGTACACACCCGCAAATGGATGATACTGTGAATCTTCCAATAAACTTGAGGAGCGAACTGCCAGCGGAACCTCTACAAGATCAAGGAACGCCGCAAGCTCACCGAGTACTTCCTCGGGGAATTTGTTCGCATTGACGAACCGCTTTTTTACTTCTTCATCCGGTTTATTACTGAAAGCAATTTGTCTGAGATTGTTCATTTCGATAAACTCGTCGAACACATCGGTACCGAGCACGACACCCGGCGGAATATAAATCTCTATGCCGTCAAACCGGTCTCGAACGTTGTAATTATTGATAAGCATATTCACAAAACCCAGTCCGCGCGCTTTACCTCCGAGCGATCCCCCGCCGATACGCGAGAAGCTGTTATCGGGATCGAACAGTTCTTTGGAAAACTCGGTGATGATGCCGCGTGTCCTGAGCTGCCGGTAATGGCGCAACGATTGGATTAGATCCTGCCTGAGATCTTCGAGCGTCGGGAAATCGGATACCTGACGCGGACGAAGTTTGTGAGCAAGCCAGAATTCGGTGCGGGCTTTCAGCCAGTTGGAAAAGTGATTACGTTCTGCATGATACTTAATACTCTCTGCCGGGACGTTGCATAACTCGCGTTCGAGAGATTCAAGATCGTGCGCACGTCCGACTTCCTTACCGTCCGGCATTTTGAAAGCAAAATCACCGAAGCTGAAATGATCGATCATAAACTGACGTAATTGATACAGCAGCATCGGTGAATCTTTTATCAGAAACGAGACGCCGAGCTTGCGGGCTTCCTGTTCCCATTCGGGTTGATTCGACTGCAGTAATATAGGAGTATCCGGCCGCCGGTCTTTTATGATCCGCGCAACAGCCAAACCCGCCCGCTCATCGGGTTTTCTTCCCCGGTAAAAATCGATATCGGAGATGACGCCGAGAAGAACCTCGTGGTATTTTTCGAAATACTCCATCGCTTCTTCATATGAACTGCATAACAGTATTTTCGGACGTGCCCGCATCCTGAGATATTTGTGCGAGATGTTAATACCTTCTGAAATAACCCGTTTCGACTGCTGCAGTAACTCCGTATAGATCATCGGCAGGAAGGAAGAATAAAATTTAATATTATCCTCGATAAGAATAATGGTTTGTACGCCCACCGTTCGCGTATCGTGATCGACGTTCATCCTGTCTTCAAGATACTTTACGATTCCCATGATGATACGGAAATCACCCTGCCATACAAATACTTTATCAAACGCGTCGGCATCTCCCCGCTCCACCAGTTCTTTCAGCTCGTTATTATCATACGTAAGAAGTACGATGGGAATATCGAGTTCGGACTCTTTCACCATGCGGGCAAGCTGTATGGCGGGCATGTCTTCGATATGAAGAGTAGTAATGATCAGGTCGAAGCGCTGTTCTTCTTTAGCAAGCGCGATTGCCTCAATGCCGCTCGGCACCCGTGTTATCTCCGGCGAGTGGCTGAGATTCAGTCCGAGGTATTCGTTCCGGATAAGCTCGTACAGCCGTCCGTCCTCTTCGAACAGATAGAGATCGTATAAACTCGATACGAGCAAAATATTCCTGATACGGTACCGCATCAGGTTCTGAAACCCCTGAAACCGCGTACCGTACCCGTGCTCAACCCAAACTTGATCGGTCGGTTTCATGATTATATAGTATAACAATTAAACTGGAAACACGAAACAAGAAACCACCACATCAAACAACTCCCTGATCCAGCATGGCGTCGGCAACTTTCAGAAAACCGGCGATATTTGCACCGTTTACATAATTACCGGGAGTACCGAACCGGTCGGCTACTTCAACGCAGGTTTCATGAATGTTCTTCATAATAAGTTGAAGCCGTTTATCCACTTCGTCACGTGTCCACGGCAGGCGCTGACTGTTCTGTGCCATCTCGAGTCCGGAAACTGCAACACCGCCGGCATTGGCTGCTTTTCCCGGACCGAACAATATTTTTTCCTGTATTAATAGATCAACACCTTCGGAAGTCGTCGGCATGTTTGCACCTTCGGACACAACATACACCCCGTTCTTTAATAAATTCTGTGCATCCTTCTCGTTTATCTCATTTTCCGTTGCACCCGGAAAAGCGCATTCAGCTTTATAGTCCCATATCGGATTATGGTCGGCATTCTGGTCTGCATCGGCGTACACCGCATTGGAATATTTACCGGCGTATTCCTTGATCCGGCCGCGTTTTACATTCTTAAGATGTTTCACATATTCAAGTTTTTCCCGGCCGATCCCTTCTTCATCGTATATGTAGCCGGTCGAATCGGATAACGTCACGGCTTTACCGCCAAAGTCGAGCAATTTTTCCACGGTATACTGAGCAACGTTACCGCTCCCCGAGACAAGGCATGTTTTACCTTCAAGCGTTTCGTTCCGGGTTGCAAGCATCTCCGCCGCAAAATACACGGCGCCGTAGCCGGTTGCTTCGGGCCTGATAAGAGAACCGCCCCAGTTCAAGCCCTTGCCGGTGAACACACCGGTAAATTCATTACGCAGCTTTTTGTACTGACCGAAGAGAAATCCTATCTCCCTGCCGCCGACGCCGATATCGCCGGCCGGAACATCGGTATCGGGACCGATATGTCGGTACAGCTCGTTCATAAACGATTGACAGAACCGCATCACCTCGTTATCGCTTTTTCCTTTCGGATCGAAATCGGAACCGCCTTTTCCGCCGCCGATAGGAAGTGTTGTGAGACTGTTTTTAAATACCTGCTCGAATGCAAGGAACTTTAAAATACCCAGATTGACCGACGGATGGAACCGAAGTCCTCCTTTATACGGCCCGATAGCGCTGTTCATCTCGACACGGAATCCGCGATTGACATGTATTTCATCTTGATCATCGACCCACGGAACCCGGAATAGTATCACGCGTTCGGGCTCTACTATACGCTCGAGTATTTTTGCCGAACGATACTCCGGATGTTTATCCAATACATGTTTCAATGACTCAACGACTTCTTGTACCGCCTGATGAAATTCAGGTTCACTCGGATTTTTTTTCCTGACCTGAGACATTAGTTCATTGACATAGTCGGACATAATTTTGCTCCCGGTTTCGTGTCTATAGGGATATGAATTGAACCATGTATAATTAATTCGCTTCGCTCATTGATTTCCGCCAGAGGCAGATCAGCCTTTGGCTGAAAAAAACAATTGGTATGTTTATCGAGTGCACGGTTAGATGGCTGTAGTGCAAGAGTTCTGAGCCGGACAATCTTATCTCAAATCGAGTAATTCTGCCAGGTTAGAATTTTGATCTACTATTGTCTCGATATTACCGCCGGGAGAAGTAATCAGCGTTGTAACTCCCGGTCCGTGGCCTGCAATTGCACTGACACCATGAACAACAACGCCGATGGTTATCGCACCACCGCGATAGATACGTCCGTACCGGTGATCGGCATCGATAATCGCAACTATATCACCGTACCGGAGAGTATCGAGCCCATACCGTTCTACAACATCATCATCGAACAATTGAATATCATAATCCCCGCTGTAGGCATGCCGTTGTCCGAGGCCGGAACCCATGATCTTTGCCGGGATGCGATGCGTGACAGGCACGCGCAAACGTCCGTCATTTGTAATACCCATACCGTATTCGTTCAGAGCATCCAGAAGTTGAGGGCCAAGATTCATTACAAATATATCATCGATATTTGTTGCCTCCATTCCCAGACCGACGGCACGCACCTGCATTTTATCACCGATGGCAAGTTTATCGTATACTTCACCGGTAAATTCCACCATCACATTTTCGATACCGCCATGCTTTCCGATGACTGTTCCCCGTGCTCCTTTGGCATCGCCGCTGATAACGGTAACGACATTGCCAACGCACGATAAGGTATTCAGCGCAACGTTTTCAGGACTGTTTCTGGAATTGGTACTCCCGAAATTGACTATACTCACTGCAGGTTCGACATGATCACCCGCCATATGAACAGCCGTATCGCCGGTTCGGAAATTATATGTTATGCTTCCCGTTGCCGGTGTTGCAATAACTTTGCCCCGGGGTGATACTCTGTAGGGAGGATCGCCGAGTACCGGGGGTGATATCTCACCAACAACTGCCATCTCTACCAATTTGTCCCGGTTAACTTCCAGAGGAGTCAAGTTATTGTTGCCGGTATATACCGTGACGTGAAAAAGCAAAATGAGAAGAAAGACAAAAAAGGCCTTAATAACGATCTTCATCAGACTGTCTCCTAATATTGATTATGGTAATAATTGTCTACCCGGAAACCGCAACAAAACGTTTATCGAATATTTGCTTGATGTGTTCCGCGATAGCTTCCGCCTCCCGCGATTCTATTTGCCGGCGTTCGATCATATCGACCAATTCTCCGTTTTTAAAGAACGCAATCGACGGTGAAGAGGGCGGATAATCCTTAATATATGAACGCATTTGTTGTGTCGCTTCATCGTCCTGTCCCGCAAACACGGTCACCATCCGGTCGGGTAATGTGGAATGTTGAAGTGATAATGCAACGGCAGGACGCGCCATTCCGGCAGCACACCCGCAAACCGAGTTTATAACCACCATGAGAGTGCCGGAGTTTTCCGCCATTGTCCGGTCCACCTCTTCGGGTGTACGCAGTTCTTCTATTCCCAGACGCGTCAATTCTTCACGCATCGGTTTGACGAATACTTCATCGTACATCATATACTAATTCCTCCCGGTTGATTTTGAAATGTCTATTTGATAAACTAATATTGCGCCTGATTTGTTCCATACACAAAACTCAAAACCCGGAACTCTAAACCAACATGAACATATTCATCACCGGTGCGAGCGGATTTCTCGGCTGGTATACGGCAACCTCACTTGCTCGGATTCACAAAGTATTTGCGATGGCTCACCGGAACTCACCCGTCATAGAAGGTGTACACTGGATACCGTACGATTTGCGGGATCCCCGGGGCATGGACCGGATATTTGAAGAAATAAAACCGGATGTCGTATTTCATGCGGCGGCTATGACGAGCGTAAAAGAATGCGACAGGAACCGGCAGGAAGCGATGAAAATCAACATCAAGGCGACCGAACGCATCGCAGAATTATGCGCGCGAGGCGACGTCTACATCATCTATGCGTCCACCGATCTTGTATTCGACGGAACGCGCGGTAATTATTCCGAAAACGATCGGACAAATCCGGTTTCATTTTATGCCCGGACAAAACGTGTTGCAGAGGAAGTCGTCCTGAGTTTTACCTCCAATCATACTATCGTGCGGTTTGCATTGTTGTTCGGACCTCCGTCACCGCACAGCAGGAGTTTTTTGGGATGGATGGGTGACGGGTTCCGTGACGGGCAACCGGTCACTCTTTTTACCGATCAATTTCGTACACCGCTGTATGTCAAAGACGCCGTAGATATCGTTGAAAAACTAATAGCCCGAAAGGATCAACCCCCGCAAATCAAACTCATCCACGCGGGTGGACCGGAGCGCCTATCACGGGTCGATATCGGCCGGATATTCTGCGGGGTGTTCGGTTACGATACATCGCTCATCAAGGAGATCCAAATGGCGGAAAAAGGCGAAGTGGTCAACGATGCGGCGGATGTGTCGCTTGCTATTGAGAAGGCGAGGAAAGTTTTGGGGTTTGAGCCGAGAGGTGTGAGGGCGGGGTTTGAGGATATGAGATGAATGAGTTTGCCGTTACTTTGTAACCGTTCGCGTCGTCTGCCTATACAGTTTGAATGTGCATCGATTTTCCTTTCCGCGGCGGCGTAAAAATATGCGAAGACTCGTTCAAAGGTTTTGCGCCGTCGATCACTTCCGGTATTTCAAACTCGGGGAGCAATCGCTTGAGTGTTGTCCGGATTAAGAGTTCATTGTCACGTTTCGAAGCAAGTACGAGTTTTTCGATCATTTCGTCAAGTCCGTCCGGAATAACCTGACTCGCATTACATGCGATAAGTACCTTGCTGTGTTCCGTCGGTGCATATTCCTCACCGGATATAAACAACTCTTCGAACAGTTTTTCACCCGGACGCAATCCGCTGTACTCGATCTTAATATCCTGGTCAATTTCAAACCCCGAAAGCCGGATAAGGTCTTTTGCAAGATCGACGATCCTGATCGGCTCTCCCATATCGAGCACAAATATTTCCCCCCCTTTACCAATCACCGACGATTGCAAAACAAGCTGTACTGCTTCGGGAATAGTCATGAAGTACCGGCGTATATCCTCATGCGTCACCGTGACGGGTCCTCCGCTGGCGATTTGTTGTTTGAATGTCGGGACAACACTTCCCCGGCTTCCGAGTACATTGCCAAAACGGACACAGACGTACCGGTTACCTGTTCGTTTAGCTGCTTGTAAAACGAGAATTTCCGCAACACGTTTACTTGCACCCATAATGCTCGTCGGATTCACCGCCTTATCGGTGGATATCATGACAAAATTCTTTATGTCATACCGACTTGCAAGGAAGAGCAGGTTGCGCGTGCCGAGCACATTATTCGATATCGCTTCGGCGGGATTCGTTTCCATCATCGGAACGTGTTTATGAGCTGCCGCATGAAATATCACGTCGGGCTTATATGAATCGAATAATATCTTCAACCGCGAATGAGAACGCACATCCGCAATAAACGAAGATACTTTCGGCAGCGGTCTGCCGGGATGTTTTAACTGCATAGCCGCAATATTCTTGTGCAGTTCATTTTGCATATCGAATATCGTGTTTTCACCATGACCAAGCAGCTTAACCTCGCACGGGTTAAATCCCACGACCTGTCTGCATATCTCGCTTCCGATCGAGCCGCCTGCGCCGGTTATTAACACTTTCTTGCCGGATATAAATTGAGCAACCTTTCCAATATCGGTTTTTACCGGTTCGCGTCTGAGAAGATCTTCTATCTGAATATCGCGTAAACTATCGACGCGAACCTGACGATCTAATATTTCAAATAAACTTGGAAGTGTACTGACACGCACATTACACTGCTTGCATATTTCAACAATATCTCTGATGTCTTTCCCTGACGCTGTGGGCATTGCTATTACAACGCGGCGCACCTTAAAGGTTTGCACTACATGAGGAATCCGTGTTCTATCACCGAGCACCTGTAAACCGCGAATGCGAAGCTCTGCTTTATCGGGATCATCGTCAATTAATCCAACCGGCTTGAGTCCATGCTGCGGATTGCGCTGCATCTCGCCGGCAAGGGTAACACCTGCTTTTCCGGCGCCGATAATCAATACGCGTTCACCGTGACCGTTATTCCGGCGCTCTTTTGATCGTTCTACCAACCTGACGCTGAACCGTATACCTCCGACTGCAATAAAAGTAAGCAAACCATCAATGAGCGGTACAGACCGGGGAATGACATCAAACGGTAATATTGCAATATTATATAGAATGATAAATAGTGTTGTTTGTGTAACAATAGCGGCTATGGTAATGAACGCAATATATGCCAGCTCATCTATGCTTGCATAACGCCAATATCGCTGGTACATGCCCGAGATGAAGAAGATGCTCAACTTTACGACGGGAAACAAAATAATCAAAGCGATTAACCCCGAACCGTACTGAGACAATTGGATGTTACCGTCCAGACGAATTGCGAGGGCAATCACCGGAAGCAGTATAAATACTATTGCATCAATAATAAAATAATGGCGGTTTTTTAAACCGAAAAACACTTTTGATAGTGTGTCCATGTTCTCTATTTCGTGATTGAGTTCTACAGGAATTTCCCGACCTTTGTGGTAAAGATAGAGATATAGAAATTAATACTGTATGATACGGGTCACATGGCTAATTGTTGGTAGGGTATTGATAATATTGAAGTTACTGAGGAGTATAGAGTAGGGAACGCGGCCGGGCCTATCGATATATGTGCGAAGCACCTTCCCGAATTGCAGTCACAGAATCATTGATACGTAACTAAATCTTACTACAGGGAAGTGCCTCACACATATGGTTGACGTCACCCTTACTCAACCCGTAAAGTTAGCGGGTCGCGCAGTGGCAGACGTTTAACACTTAACTCTCCCATCTCTTCAAATGATGCATCGTATCGCGGGTCTCCTTGTAATATATCGTCAAGGTTACCGACTACAAGCACGACAAGTTTACCCGGGTGGAGGTATTTTTCCGCAACGCGGCGTACATCGCCGGCTGTTATTTCACGAATAGTATCGCGATACGTAAGCCAGCGGTCCTGGTCGCGTCCTTCGAATTCATCCCGTGCATACAATGACACGATCTGGCTTGCACTTGCGAACTGGCGCGGGAACGCTTCGAGCATATAATTCGTCTGGGTATATAATTCTTCCTCGGTTACTTCTTCATTACGAATGCGCTCGATTTCGTCCATGATAATCTGCGCGGCATATGCACACGCTTCACTCCGGCTCTGAAAGTATGCCCGGAACGTCGCAGGGTAATGCGTGCCGACGCCGAATGCGCTTCCGGCCGAGTATGCGAGACCTTCGTCTGATCGCACCCGGGACATAATACGCGATGTAAATCCCGATCCTCCAAGGATACCGTTCATGACCTGAACTGCGAACCGGTCCGGGTTATCATATGTAATGCCGAGATGGCCGATACTTACCCGGCCCTGATTGACATCGGGTTTATCGACCATGTATACTCCCGCAACCGGTGTATGCGACGGTTCCGGTACGGGTTCATTCCACGGTTCTCCCGGTTCCCAATCCTTAAATGCTTGCTCAAGACGTTCGAGCATTTCTTCACGGTCAAAATCCCCCGCAACTGCAAGCATCATATTTCCCGGATGAACGAATTGTTCATGGAAATTTACTAAATCATCGCGGGTGATCTTTTCGAGCGTCCCGACGGTTATATCGCGGGCACTGAAATGATTTTCGCCGTACATCAGATACCTCCACTCACGGGATTCGATATCGCCGGTACGGTCGTTTCGCCTGGCAAGATTCTGGCGGATTCGCTCGCGATGAATACGCAGACGGTTCTCATCGAAACGGGGATTGCGGAGAACGTCGATAAACAGTTCCAACCCATTCTCGATCTCGTATGAGAGAACATTCAAATTTGCGCCGCCGGATGTATTCCCGAACGATGTACTTATATTCGCGGCGAGGAAATCGATCTCATCATCCAGATCGTCGGGTGGACGGTTTAGTGTACCGCCTTCACGCATCAAGGTTCCGGTTAGCGACGCGAGTCCTGTTTTTTCAACCGGCTCCCACGCGGCACCGCCGCGGATAAGCACTGATACATTTATCAAGGGGAGCTCTCTGTCTTCCGCAATATACACCACCATACCGTTGCTGAGCGTGGTACGGTAATCGGCGGGAATCGGCGGATCGAACACTAGTTCCGGAAAGGTAAGTTTATCCGGATGATCGACAATATCCTGACTTACCAAACCTGACGGCAGAAGCAGCATTATCGCCATACTGAGTGTTAAAATTGTTTTCATAGGAACCTTTTTTAAATTTTGTTGAACAATTTTGTATTACCTGATCTCTTCAAGTCGTTCTTCGATCGTTTTAATAATGAACCGAACCATCTTTAACTGGCCTTCGTCAGTGACCATCCCTTCGGCGGAACGGGTTTGCACCAGCATCATCTCAAGTTGTTCTGCATTATTAATTTGCCTGATCTGAGCGTGCGCCTGTCTCGCCTGTGCCTGCAGCTCCGTCGGAAGGGCTGCGATTTCGGGATCGACCGGTGCATCGACTTCTTGTGTATAGTAGATCGCAACAGTACGGACTTCGTCGTCAAAATACATATTGACAACCCTTTTGATATCTTCGGCCGTTACCTCTTGAATACGTTCCGGCTGGATGTTCAGATAATCCCATGAATCCATCGACTCATAAATGCCAAGTTGAATCATTAAAAAGAAATTGCTGCTCAGACGGCGATACGAATTGGCAATATTTTGATTTTTAACGCGCTGCAGTTCGCGATCCGAGACTAATTCCGTGCGCAAGGTCTCGATATGTTTATAAATTTCACGTTCAACATCCTCCGGAGCATAATCTCCTTTGGCAACTCCGTTTATCTGGAAATACCCGGCATACTTCATACCGTTCTGGTATGCACTCACCTCGGTCGCTATATCTTTACCGAGGACGAGATCCCGGTACAGTCTGCCTGTCCTGCCGCTCAGAATTCCGGAAAGCACATCAAGAGCATACGAATCGCGATGATTATGCGGTACGGAATGATAGCGAATACGCACGGTTGGATTCGTTTCCGCATACGCGATCATTCGCTTTTCTGCGACCGGTGTTATCTCCTCGGTAATCACTTCCGGGATCGGTCGCGGTGAGCGGGGAAGCCGGGCAAGATATTTCCCACTCAGTTGAATTATGTTATCCGGATCAAGCTCGCCCACAAAGACAAATGTTAGATTGTTCGCAC
>PWJF01000265.1 GCA_003560935.1 Ignavibacteriales bacterium | reverse complement strand
TTCTTAAATAGTGATCCATTTCATCAACAACTATCAATAGTTAAAAATCGCTATATCGTACGACATTATACCGGATCCTACCTTCATAAGGATCTTCGGTCGGAGAGAACATATCGGTTGTTTTATCCAGTATGACGGTGTTCAGCACATTGTCCTCGGGCAGACAGATCTTCCCCGATACGCGGTCGGCATCGTCGGTAAAGACTATAAGATCAAGTTCAGACCAGTCGATATCCTTCGTGGATTGTGCGGTCTCAGCATGTGGTATAACCGCTCCGTCACGCACAA
This sequence comes from Ignavibacteriales bacterium, assembly GCA_003560935.1. Classification (GTDB taxonomy): domain Bacteria; phylum Bacteroidota; class Ignavibacteria; order T3Sed10-11; family T3Sed10-11; genus T3Sed10-11. The sequence goes on along the minus strand of PWJF01000265.1, from coordinate 3,140 downwards.
GCATTACAACCGGAATATCGCCAGATTCGATGTTGTGCCACCCGCCGTCGTAGCTTTCACCGGTCTGATAATCAATCCATGTTCCCGGCGGCAGATAGACGTTACGGCCGGTCGTGTTGTCCTCGAATAAAGGCGCAACCATAATATCGGAACCGAATAGATATTGATCTTCAATCAACCACGATCCGGGATCACCGGGATATTCGATGAATAATGCACGCACCATCGGCAGACCGTTTTCGCTGCTATGCTTTGCCTGCGCATAAACATACGGCATAAGCTTGTATTTTAATTCAACGCCTTTCCGGAAAGCATCGGTAAATTCCTCGCCGTAATACCACGGTTCTTTCGGCGGATGACCGTGCGCTCTGCTGTGAGATGATAGCATTCCAAACGGCAGCCATCTGCGGTATAACTCCTCGGGGGTTTCGGTGCGGAATCCGCCGATATCATGACTCCAGAACGAAAAACCGCTGATACCAAGCGAGAGTCCTCCGCGCAGCGTCGATGCCATACCGGTGCTTGTATTTGCAACATCGCCACCCCAGTGAACCGGATAACGCTGACTTCCCGCCCAGGCGCTTCGTGCCCAGATAATATTTTCTCCCCGTACTTCACGCGTTATATCTGCTAATGCCTTATTATATCTGAGCGGATAATAGTTATGCTCATAGAAACCGGTGGTGCCGGAGTGATATAATCCCGTAAGGGGTGCGGCCTCGCCGAAATCCACTTTAATAACACTTACTCCTATATCAAGTAAATCCCTGATATGTCCCTTATACCAATCGACTGCATCGGGATTGGAGAAATCGATGATAGCATCTTCGTTCGGATTATTGCCTTTTGCATCCCGTATTGCATATCCGTTCTCCATTATCTCATCGAACAATCGATTACCGGGAGCGAAATACGGAAGGGTCCACAAACAAATATCGAACCCCATTTCCCTCAGATCCTGCATCATTCTTTCGGGATCATCGAAACGGTCGGTGGAGAATCGAAAATCGTTCATCCAGTCAACTTCGAACCAACCCGTATCGATGTTGATAGCATCGGACGGTATTCTATGTTCGCGCAATTGGTCTGCTACTTCCCGTACCTCTTCTTCGGAGAAATAGGTTATTCTGCTCATCCATAAACCGAACGACCAGAGCGGCGGCATAGGCGATTTGCCGGTTAGCTCGGTGTACTCGTCGAGAATATCTTTCGGTTCGCCCAGGAAAACAAACAGATCGAGCTCATCGTCTCCGATCAGCAATGCGTTCGTTTCATGGAACGTCGCACCGACATCGCAGGTAATAGGAGATGTCGTATGCATGAACATACCATAACCGCGGTTGCTCATTAAAAACGGTACCGGTTTGTGCATCGTTTCGTTCTCGGCGCCGTGGGAATCATCGACCCAGAGCGTTACACGTTGCCCCACTTTATTCAGTTCGGTAAACGACTCACCCAATCCGTATATTCGTTCGCCGGGTATAAGTGAGAATACTGCGGCAACGCTTCTTGAATAATCCGACGCGCGGCGAACAAACGAGAACGGTACCGCAGGGAAAAACGTGGTTTGATTATCGGAAAAATGGCGGGTCCTGGTTAAAAGTTTTCCATCGGCGCCCCGGAATTCTATAAAGAAAGGATTGTTGTTCACAATCACGGCACCATATTCACTATCGTATCGATGTCCGTGTTCGGTTTGAGAATATTCCCATGAGTCATCCACCGGTGGTTTTCCAACGAGCATTAACGATTCTTCATCGCTTTTTGAAACGGCACTCATCGATGTCTGCGTTTTGAATCGAACTGTTCGCGGAGAAACAAAATGTATCGAAAACGGTAACTCGGGATTGACTGCATACACGTCGGAAGGAAATTCGTCAGGTCCGGCCGGCGAAAGGACCGCACGCAAATTGTTAAATGCCATTGCAGTTGCATATTTTGCCCGCTGATAAGTAATCGAACCCGATGCGGTTTCCGGGTCGAATGTTGTCAGCTCATCGGCAAGAAAATAAGTGTTTGCAAAGTTCCTGAAATCGCTACCGACATCAACGGGTTCGTTCAGCAGATACGGCATTTGCGCGTTGAGCAATGAGGTGCTTCCAACAATAACAATTGCAAAGATCAGCCAATTACCGGCTCGTAATCTGTTTGTCAGGCCAATGTTTTTCATCGGTCCTCCTGATACTATTAAATGGATATGATATTGATAAAATTACCCGGGGTTCGCTTCCAATCCCTCGAATTGAACGGTTAACGAATCCACCGTTATCTCAAATGTACCGGGCTCGAAAATGCGCACTCCCTTTTGTAACCTGAACGGAAATATCCAATGTCTCATTATGTGCAAGCGTTTCATTATTTATCTGAAGATCGGAATATTCAAATGTAGTATACGATGGTCAAATCATCAATATTTCCCCTCCCCTCACAATATGACGGTTCGCCTACTGAAAGTATTATCGCCTCCACATCAGGATACGGATCATCGAACAGATCCACTGCAAACTTCACCCTCAAAATTCTCCGTACGGCATCATCGATCCGTTCACTAGTGACCGCTCCATCCTCAACACATTCAATCAGATGATCGGCAAAATCGAAATCAAACGGCACCATGCTCATATCGACACCGGCATTGACTGCCATACAGACTGCATCTTTCGGGGTTTTTGCAACACGATCCCTGCTGTGAAGGCGATCAACATCACGCCAATCCGAAACGAAGAATCCCTGAAATCCCCACCCTTCTTTCAACACTCCAGTAATTAATTCATAGTTGGCATGACCGGGAATACCGTTGACCTCAGACGAGTTACCCATAACCGTCGCTGCGCCAGCATGTATAGCTTCTTTATAAATAGGAAGATGCCAGTCGTTCATTGTCCGGACATCAATAATAGCCGGCGTCCGGTCCTTGCCACCCCAGGGATGACCGTAACCTACGTAATGTTTTAAGCACGCTGCAACATGAAGTTCATCTCCGTCTTGATTTGATTGTAAACCTTGTACATATCGTTTACCAAATACCGAAGCCAGATACGGATCCTCACCATAGGTTTCCCAGAATCTCGGCCATACCGGTTGACGGCCGGTGTCGAGAACCGGATTGAAATTCCACCGGATAACGGATGCACGTACTT
>PWJF01000028.1 GCA_003560935.1 Ignavibacteriales bacterium | reverse complement strand
ACAAAGAATACGGCGGGGCACCGTCGTCGGGTACGGTATTCGGTATCGGTAAGATACACGGCAGGGATGTCGTTATTGTTGCGAACGATGCAACGGTAAAAGCCGGTGCATGGTTTCCCATAACCCTAAAAAAAAATCTGCGCGCTCAGGAGATATCGATCGAAAACCGGCTGCCCATCGTTTACCTCGTCGACTCGGCGGGTGTGTTTCTTCCTTTGCAAAGTGAAATATTTCCCGATAAAGAACACTTCGGACGTATTTTCCGCAATAATGCAGTGATGTCTTCGCTTGGCATTACGCAGATCGCCGCTATTATGGGACCGTGCGTTGCAGGCGGCGCGTATCTCCCGATCATGAGCGATGAAGCCCTCATTGTCGATAAAACCGGCTACGTGTTTCTGGCGGGGTCGCATCTTGTAAAAGCGGCCATCGGCGAAGAGATCGATAATGAAGAACTCGGCGGTGCAACCGTTCATTGCGAGATCAGCGGGGTGACGGATTATAAAATGAAAGACGATGAGGCCTGTCTCAATCAGATAAGAAATATCGTAGAGAAACTCGGTGAAAACAAAATGAGCGGATTCAATCGCATCGCAGCCAGTCCGCCGAAATTCGATGAAAGGGAATTATACGGTCTCATACCCGAAGACCGCTCCAAACCGTATGATATGTACCAGATACTTGCGCGTATCATCGATAACAGTGAATTGGATGAGTACAAACGCGATTACGGTAAGACCGTTATTACCGGCTATGCACGAATCCACGGCTGGGCGGTCGGTATCGTTGCAAATCAGCGATCGGTAGTAAAGAATGCGGAAGGAGAGATGCAGGTCGGCGGCGTTATCTATTCCGATAGCGCCGATAAAGCCGCGCGGTTCATCATGAACTGCAACCAGAAGAAAATTCCGCTCGTTTTCTTCCAGGATGTCACGGGCTTTATGGTCGGCAGCAGAGCGGAGCACGGAGGGATTATCAAAGACGGCGCGAAGATGGTCAACGCCGTAGCCAACAGTGTCGTGCCGAAGCTAACGATTATTGTCGGCAACAGTTACGGCGCGGGAAATTATGCGATGTGCGGCAAAGCATACGATCCGCGGTTTATCGTTGCCTGGCCGTCGGCAAAAATAGCCGTCATGGGCGGAGATCAGGCGAGCAAAACGCTGCTCGGTATCCGCCTGCAAGCGTTGAAAAAAAGCGGCGAAGAATTAAGCGAAAAAGATCAGGAGAAGATGCTTATGGAAATTAAGGACCGGTATGACAGTGAAACCGATACGCTCTTTGCAGCGGCACGTCTGTGGATAGACGATATAATCGATCCCTTAAAAACCAGAGAATTCGTAAGCCGCAGTATCGGGATAGCGAATTACCAGGGAGAGCTGCCGAGGTTTAATCCGGGGGTGATACAAACGTAGGGGGGCATGGATGCATGGAGTGGAAATTAACTAAGTTCATAACTATAGTACGATGACCAAAATCCTAATAGTTGACGACGAAAAATCAATCCGTGATTCGCTGAAGATGATCCTTGAGTATGAGGGATACGAAACGCTGTTTGCGGAAAACGGTAAGAAAGGATTACAGATTATCGAAGACGAACCGGTGGATCTCGTTATGCTCGACATTAAAATGCCGGGGATGGACGGACTCGAAGTTCTGGACGCAATTCGTGAGATGGATGCCGACCTTCCCGTCATTATGATCTCCGGACACGGTACGATTGAAACGGCAGTTGAGTCGACGAAAAAAGGGGCATATGATTTTTTAGAAAAGCCGCTTGACCGCGATAAGGTATTGGTTACCATCAGGAATGCTCTGCGTCAACGGAAGCTATCGCAAGACTACCGGGAGATAAAAGAGAAAGTTGAAACCGACGAAGAGATTCTCGGCAGCAGCAAGGCGATTCAAAATATACTCGAGTTGGTAAAGCGGGTTGGGCCCACCGATGCCCGTATTCTCATAACCGGAGAGAACGGAACCGGAAAAGAACTTGTCGCAAAAGCATTGCACCGGTACAGCAAGCGAAACGATATGCCGTTTGTCGAGGTAAACTGCGCCGCTATACCGAATGAGCTTCTTGAGTCGGAGTTATTCGGTCATGAAAAAGGAGCATTCACGGGCGCCGCTTCACGGCGCATAGGAAAGTTTGAATTTGCGGATAAAGGGACGCTTTTTCTCGATGAGATAGGGGACATGAGCCTCACGGCGCAGGCAAAAGTGCTGCGTGCAATAGAGGAGGGAAAGATTGAACGCCTTGGATCGAATAAAGTGGTTGAAGTCGACGTGCGTGTTATCACGGCGACGAACAAAGACTTACACAAATTGATTGATGAAGAGAAATTCCGTGAAGATCTGTATCACCGGTTAAATGTTATCCCGGTGCATATTCCACCGCTGCGGGAACGGACGGAGGATATTCCCGTTCTTGCACAGGCATTTGCCGATGCGGTATGTAAGCGAAACGGATTTCCCAAAAAGTTATTCGAGAAAGATGTGATCAAACAACTGCAAACATATGAATGGCGTGGGAATGTCCGCGAGCTGCGGAACATCGTCGAACGGTTGGTGATCATGTCGCGCGGGAATAAAATTACATCCGACGATCTATCCTTATTAGCGCCGGAGAAAAAAGGTCCCGTCGATTCAATCATAAATTCCGCCGGTACGTTTCAGGAGTTCAAAGATAATGCCGAGAAAGAATTTCTCCGCCATCAACTTGAGAAACGCGGGTGGAACGTTAGTCAAACGGCGGAGGATTTACAGATACAGCGGAGTCATTTATATAACAAAATGAAAAAATATGGTTTGGAGCGGGGGGAATAGAGGTGGGTTCCGGATTGATAGTTTTGCTTCCTGAACAAAATATCCCGTCATGAATGACGATGACGGGATAGTAGGTCACAATGTTACGATAATACTGATTCGCCTGCTTACTGTTCCGCAAGGACAGGTTCTCAGCTTCGTCAGCTAAAATGCATATCCGAGACTCAGGCCTCCCCACGAGACAAATCCACCCGGAGAGAAGAAGGGAGTGTATCCTGCGCGAAACGTGAAACCGCCGTTAACCGGTTGATAGCGATAACCAATCGTCGCGGTTCCCCCGATACCTGAAGCCGAGAAACCTCCTAATTCATCGGTATTTACCTTTTCACAATCCTGCTCTATTGCTTGTTCCATTTCGGATAAATCTGATTTTGAAATCGAACCCGCAAATGACAATAATTCCTTACCGGGTGTACCACGGTGAGGACGTTCCTGCATAGATTGAATAAGTTGGAGAACACGGCGTTGTTCATCATCGTTGAGTTTCTCCAATTGCTTGAGAATCTCCAATTTGAGTGTGTTTTCCGTCATCGTTTTCTCCTCCAATTTTGAGAGACTGCGAATATTTTAGTATTC
>PWJF01000249.1 GCA_003560935.1 Ignavibacteriales bacterium | reverse complement strand
CCGCGTCATGTATTGGTTGCAAAACGGTGCGCAACCGACGGATACAGTCCGCAACCTTCTCAGCAGTCAGGGACTCTGGCTCAAATGGTCGATGCTGAAAAAAGGAGCCGATGAAAGTGCAATAAACGAGCAGATGGAAAAATTTGCGGCACAACGTGTCGAAAAGGAAAAGCGGGCACAAGAGAAAGCATCACAGAAGAAAGAAGAAAAACCCGCTGAAAAACCGGAACAAGTAGAAATAATAGCATCTGACGAGACTGCTTCCGAACAAACGCCCGAAGAAAAACCGGAGACCGGGGAAAAAGAACCGCCGGCAGCCGAGGAGAACCAAGCTGCACCGGAACAAGAGAAAACCGAAAGACAGGAAGATGCAGCACCGGAGCAATCACCGGAAGAAAAACCGGAAGCTCAGGATCAGAATTCAGATAAAAAAGATAAAAGTTTTTAGCAGCTAAACAAATTTACCCTTTCCCAAACATGACGAAGTGCGGCATAAAGTACTAAAAAGATCCAAAGGAGGTGTCGCCATGAGGGAATTCGTAGAGTACATCGCCAAAGAACTGGTTGATGAACCCGATGCAGTAGAAGTAACTGAAGAGCAAAAAAACGATAAAGTCGTTTACATCTTGAAAGTTGCCGAAATTGACGTCGGTAAAATCATCGGGAAGAAAGGCAGAACAGCTTCGGCATTCAGAGTACTACTGAGTGCTGTTGCGGCGAAACACGGGAAACGGGGTATTCTTGAAGTCGCTGATTAATCCCGGATGAGTTCCAAATATAGAATAGGATCGATCGCCCGATGTATCGGAATGAAAGGAGAAGTAGTTATCAATCCCGATACATTCGATATTAACCGGTTCTTAGACCTGGAATCGGTTTTCTTGGGGCGTACGGAAGAAACGGCCGGTCTGTTGACTGTGGAAGCTGTTCGAATCCATAAAGCGAGACCGGTAGTTAAATTTACATCGATTGATTCCCGGGGTGATGCAGCAAAACTCCTCGACAAAATTGTGTATGTCGACGAAAATAAACGGATAGAATTGCCGGAGGGATACTATTTTATCCATGATATAATAGGCATGAAAGTATACACCATTGATGATTCATATGTAGGGAAGGTACAGGACGTTCTCCAACTTCCGGCACATAATGTGTACGTGGTAGATTATAAAGAAAAAGAAGTTATGATACCTGCAGTTGATGAATTCATCGACTCGATTGATGAGGAGAAAGAAATCATCCGCATCAAACCGATAGAAGGTTTGCTTGAATAACGGCATGCGTATTGATATTGTAACCGGACTGCCCGAGATATTAAATGGCCCGTTGAGTGAGAGTATCATCAAACGCGCTCAGGAAAACAACAGCGTTACAATTGCAATACATAATTTAAGAGACTACACACACGATCGTCATAAAACGATCGATGATACACCGTACGGCGGCGGCGCGGGAATGGTGCTGAAACCCGAACCGATATTCGAATGCATCGAAGCACTGCATAAAGAACGCCGCTACGACGAGATTATTTACATGACGCCCGACGGCAATCGGTTTACCCAGTCAATTGCAGCCGGGCTGTCGCTCAAAGAAAACATAGTTATTCTATGCGGGCACTATAAAGGAATCGATGAACGTGTCCGTGAAGCATTGGTAACAAGCGAGCTTTCAATCGGAGATTACGTGCTGACCGGCGGTGAACTTGCAGCAGCAGTTGTTGTCGATGCCGTGGTGAGGCTGCTGCCGGGATCTTTACATGACAGCACATCGGCAATGACCGATACGTTTCAGGACAATTTGCTCGGCGCGCCGGTATACACAAGACCACCTGAATACCGGGGAATGAAAGTACCGGATGTTCTGCTGACCGGTAATCACAGCGCCATCGAAGAATGGCGGCAGGAGCAACGTATCAAACGGACGACGGAGAGACGACCGGATTTATTGAATAAAAAATCAGAATAGACTTTAGTTATCGGCAGTTATTTATATTTATCAGGAGACAGTAACAATGGACAAAGTACGTCTTGTAGAGACAACGCAGATTAAACCCGATCTGCCGGAATTTAAACCGGGCGATACGGTGAACGTACATATTCGCGTAATCGAGGGTGACAAAGAACGTATTCAGCAATTTCAGGGTATTGTAATAGGCCGTAAAGGAAGCGGACTAAACGAGACATTCACAGTACGAAAGATCTCCGAGGGCGTCGGCGTCGAGCGTATCTTCCCTGTTCATTCCCCACGAATTGCAAAAATCGAGCGGATTCGTGAAGGTAATGTCCGGAGAGCAAAACTATATTACCTGCGTAAACTTACCGGTAAAGGGGTCAGACAGAAAACGAGCTAATGGCTTCTCAACCAGTAAGAGTCGGACTTATCAAAGATATATTTGCACAGCCACTCGCATATGCGCTTGAGAAGAATACCATTGCTCATCCGTTTACACTTCGATACTCCTCGCTGGTGGAAAATGCACAACTGCTAACTGCCGGTGAGGCCGATATCGCTCTCATCTCACCGATCGATTACGCAAAAAACTCGATGGAATGGGAGATACTTCCCGGACTCGGCATCGCATCGTACGGTGTGACCGGTGCCGCGAAACTCCTTTTTAAAAAGGGATTGATAAACATCTCGATCATTGCATCCGACCTCCGCTTCCCAACCGAGATGGTCATATCGCAACTTGTATTCCTTGAAAAGACCGGTGATAAGCCGCAGTTTATTGCACACGGAGTACAGCCGGGTATTATTCCCGAGAAAACCGACGCGGTACTGCTGGTGGGTGACGACGCTTTGCCGGTTAAAACATTTCAGGAAGGTGTGTTTGATATCTCCGAAGAATGGAACGACATTGTTGAACTCCCGCTTGTTCATGCTGTATTCGCAGCGAAGCGTGATACCATTTCACCAACAACGGCCGCTGTGCTGATGCAAGCTCACGCATATTACTCAGAGCATAAGAATGAGATCATTCAAGATCTGTCCGGGGCGCGGGGCATCGATCACGAACGGTTAAACATCCACCTCAACGAGGAACTCCGCTACACGCTTGACGAACTCGATACCGACGGAATGAAAGAGATCTTCCGCCACTGTTTCTTCCACACCATGCTCGATGAAATCCCGGAAATAGTCTTTTCACAAGCCGCTTCCGCGGATCAGTCGCGGATGAATTGAGTCTATCTGACTGAGTACCATCTTTCATTGGTTTAATACAATGGCAAAATCAATTTGCCCTTAATCCGATAGCCTCGACCCCGATAGCTATCGGGGCGCGGATTTTGCCCTCTATACTCCCCCAAATTATTACTCCCCAAAATTATAGCCCCACTCTTTGAATTTCACCAAAAAATAGCTTACATTACCGTAATTAAGCTGACGGGATTTAAACCTTTACTTTAAGCGATGCTGAAACACCTGCACAT
>PWJF01000007.1 GCA_003560935.1 Ignavibacteriales bacterium | reverse complement strand
CTCTGGCCCGAAGACCACCCGATCCCGAGCCGCCTCGCCGCCTGGCAAGCCCGGGTCGCTACAGGCACCAACAGCCCGTTTTCCGCCGACTCGAACGCTCGGGGGCCTTGCGCCGAGACTCACCAGTGACGCCGGCCCCGCTGCAAGGCTTCCAGCGGGCCACGGCGGATGCTTCCGCCGACGCTCGAAAGGAACGATCGCCATGCTCGCTCGTCTGAGCCGACGTCTCGTCGTCGTGTTGCTGACCATCGTCAGCACGCAGTTCGGGTCCGCAGCTGGCCAGTCTGCGCGAGGCGAGACCTTTGTCCTGCAGTGCACCGAGGACGAACGGCTGCAGCTGATCGAGGTCCGTGTCGGCGACTTCGGCCGGATCAACTCCATCGCGATTCGCTGTCTGCGAGGCAGCAATCAGGTGCGAACGCGCCGGATCGGCAGATCGGTCGGTGAGGAACAGCGGATGCCGATCCTCGGCACGCTGCAGCGCATCCACATGACCAGGGGCCGCTGCCACCAGGGCGAGCCGCAGATTGCGCGGGTCTGCTCGCTGCGCTTCGAGCTCGCGAATGGCCTGACGTCGGTGCATTTCGGTGTGCCGCCGACCACCGCCAATCCGTCTATTCTCGACGGGAATGGCGAGATTTACGGCATCTCGGGAAGGTTCATGAGGACCACGAACCCGTTGCGGTCGGCCGTCCTGAACCTCGGTATCGTCACCCGCAAACTGGAGGCTCGGGACGACAACCGCTACGACATCGCGGGCGTGCTGGGTGACATTCGGCAAGCGATGCGTGGCGTCATGGGCTATGCTGCCGTCATTCGTGCGCCGGACGGAACGCGCGCCGGGTTCGTCCGTGCCGGTTGGGCGATCCACCCGCGTGATCCCGAATTCGCACAGCATGCCGGGCAGTTCGACGTCCACACCATCGCCGCCGTCGGCAGCACGGTGAAGGCCTGGGCCACAGCTGTCGCCGTTGCCAGAGTGGACGAACAAGCCTCGGGCAATGTGCTCGACAGGCCGTTCAGCGCCTATCTGCCAGTTCGTTGGCGCGATGGCCTTTCCCGTCGATTCACGGATGTCACGGTCCGGCAGGTCTTGACGCATCGCGGCGGCTTTCGCCGAGACGGTCCGAGCGAGACACAGTCCGGTGGCGTGTTGCCGGTGCGGTTCAGGCTGCAGAACGGCGAGATCTGGCCAGGGGCGCCGACCGTGCCACCGTTCTGCGCAGGCGCCACGGGCGGGACAGGGCCGGAGAGCAACACCGACAATCACCTACCCGCAGGCGCAGGTCCGCCTTATACGCATTGCTACTCGAATTCGGCAGGCGGCATGTTCCACTTCCTGCTCGCCGGCATGGCCAGCGACCCCGAGTTGATCGGCCTCGAATTCAGGTTGCGGCAGGCCACTGACGCCCACTACGACAAGACGATGGCGGACTATCTCGGGCGTTTCTACGAGGCTTACGTGCAGCAGCACATTCTCGGCCCTTCAGCGGCGCGCGCCAGCTGCACTATGGCGGACTTCCTCGGGAACCGACAGGTCGCCCTCGGCTACCGGACGGCGTCGACCGTCGCCGGCTGGCTGCCGCCGAGCAGCGTTGGACGCTGCGCCAGCGGCGGCTGGGTGATCTCGATGAACGATCTCTCGAACGTGCTGCACAAGGTTACCAGCACGGGCTCGGTCCTCGCCACGCCGACCCGGCTCCGCCTCCACTTCGGCAATCCAGGCCAGCGCCTCTGGGACAGCAGAAGCGGCAATGCCAGCACCCACACCGGCTTGCGCAGAAACAATGGTCGCGTCGCCCAGGCCGCGGTCGTCGTCATGCATGACGGCTATGTCGCGGCCTTGGCGTGGAATTCCGAGCGTCAGTTCTCTGGCGCCAGCGATGCGATGATCGTCGACGCCTTCGAGGCCAACCGCCGTTAGTCGAGTGGAAGTCAAGTCGAGGCTGGAGGTAGCTCGGCCGGACTTGTCGAGATAGGCCGTTCGACCCGGACGAGGGTTGCGCCGCCGCGTTGGCACCGATGCTCGACTACGGCGCGGAGACGCACCATTGCCGACGCCATCCTGCTTATTGGGTTGGATGCTATGCGAGAGGACGATCTTGGTGACGACAGTGATCAAGCAGCCGGGCGGGTCGTGCCACTACTACGGCTTGGTTCCAAGTACGCCGAATACTTGGCGCCGGCCACGCCAGAGGGTGCAGGCAGAGGATGCATTCTTCTACTCCGGCCATCCGCCAGGCCTAAAATATTCGCGCCGGGCATCTGATCGGGATCTAGGTCCCGCATGAGGCGCACGAGGCGATGCCGGAGCGAACCGCCGGAGCCCCGCAGGATATCCCGTCCTCGACGGCCGCAACGAACAGGGGACGCAGATCAGCGGAAAAGGCAAGAGCCCTCAAATCTATGTCTTAGCCTACGGCGTGAATTTTTTTGCGCCAACTCACTAAAAAATTTAGAGACTTTCTAATATAAAACAGATAATTGGAGGATATGATTTACATCATTTATTAAATTTTGTCACGCTTGTAGATCAAGAATGTTCTTGTGTTTTTTTATGACGTTGATTTTACATAGGATCACTTAACTGCGCAGGGAGGGTGTGGATTTGAATGAGGTGAATTTCCCATTGCGGCCATCGATGCAAGGCCGCGCAGTCGATGACCTTCAAGCAGCGCTTCAGGGATTATTAGATAGGGCGCTGATTTTGCCGGGGGACGACGCGACCCGCGAGGCAATGGCCGCGTCGCTCGCGATGGATCGTTCGATCCAAACCTACCGCGGCGGCACCCAGCGCGTGGTCAGGACATTCCAAGATGAACAGGGCCTAACGTCGTCCGGTGAGGTAGATGCGGAAACGGCTTCTGCAATAAATGCGATTCTGCGCGACCTGGGGTTGCTCCAGAGATCTGGCGGATTGCCAACCTATGTCGTCAGAGGCCGCGTCATCGACGACGACTCTCGCGGCGTGGCGGGCCTAGAGGTCGAAGCAGTCGATCGCAATGTGGGTGCCACTACCTCACTGGGCGCCGCCGTAACCGACGCGGAGGGCCGCTATGAGATCTCCTATCATCCGCGGCCGGTATTGGAACGCAAGCGGGGTATCGATGTTCAGGTATTGGTCGTCAGTGCGGCCGGCACCCGCCTCGGCGAATCCGACGTTCGTTACGACGCCCGGCCGATCGAAGCCCGCCTGAACGTTGTCATTGCGAACGAGCGAGCACCCCGCGAGGCGGAATACGGCCGGCTGCTCGACGATCTCGGCGCACACTTGGAGGCTACGGATCGCGATCGCGTGGAGGAGAGGCTCGCGACTTTGCGCGAAGACGCGGATGCGCCGGACCTGACCTACCTTTCCAACAAGAGCGGTTGGGATGCTCGCATGGTGGCCATGTCGGCACTTGCGAGCCGGTTTGCCCGACAGACCTCGGT
>PWJF01000554.1 GCA_003560935.1 Ignavibacteriales bacterium | reverse complement strand
GGGTGGATTGGCGCTTGTCTGCCTTGCATTCTTCTATTACATTATCGACATAAAGGGCTATAAGAAGTTTACCCAACCCTTTCTCGTGTACGGTATGAATGCCATTACCGTTTATGTTCTATCGGAGTTGGGCGCCCGCATTGTCAATATCATTACGGTTACAATGCCTGACGGAACCAAAGCCGGATTACGGCAATATTTGTTTGAAACTGTCCTTGCTCCGTTCTTTGGTTATATGAATGGTTCGCTGACGTATGCTATCATGTACATAATTCTCTTTTACCTCTTGATGCTGATACTATATAAAAAGAAAATATTCATCAAAATATAATGTACCTGTGCATCGGACATATATCACAAACTATTGAACCGGAGGACTCTTTGACAGGAATTGATTATTTCATTGTTGGAATTTATTTCGTTATCCTCTTGTCAATCGGTATTTATTTATCGAAAAGGGCGGGCAAGAGTACAACAGAATTTTTTATATCCGGTAGAAACTTTCCATGGTGGATCGCCGGTACGGCTATGGTTGCTACTACGTTTGCTGCTGATACACCTCTTGCCGTTACCGAGCTTGTAGCGAGAAACGGTATTGCAGGAAACTGGTTGTGGTGGAATATGCTTATCGGCAGCATGCTGACTGTGTTTTTCTTTGCGAAACTATGGCGACGTGCAGGAATATTGACCGATGTTGAGTTTATCGAAATCCGATATTCGGGTAAGTCCGCTGCTTTCTTGAGGGGGTTCCGTGCTTTATATATCGGTTTAGTCATGAACATCATTGTCATAGGTTGGGTAAACCTTGCCCTTGAGAAGATAATTCGCGTCCTCTTTCCCGGTCTCACATTTTTCGGAATAGAGCATATTTCATTTCTCGGGTTCGAGTTTAGTGCTGCGTTGCTCTGGGTCGCCTGTGTTATGGCATTCGTGGGGTTATATTCTTCTCTTGCAGGACTATGGGGAATTGCAATCACCGATATGCTGCAATTTACCGTTGCAATGGTGAGCACCATTCTTCTCGCTATCGTTGCCGTGAACTTACCGGAAATCGGCGGCATGGCTGCTCTCATCGAGAAGCTTCCCGAAGGAACAACCCGCTTTACTCCCGTTATCGGTTCTCAAATGGGTGTGGGTGAAGTTTTATCCCTCTCAGTTGCCGCATTTGTTGCACATCTTGCCGTACAATGGTGGGCATCGTGGTATCCGGGAGCAGAACCGGGCGGTGGCGGATATGTGGCTCAGAGGATGTTCTCAACAAAAGACGAAAAAAACTCCCTTTTCGCTGTTCTATGGTTTACGATAGCTCACTATGCCGTTCGTCCCTGGCCCTGGATAATTGTTGCATTATGTTCCCTGATACTGTATCCGGATTTGGGATACGGTGAAAAGGGTGATGGGTTCGTGATGGTCATGCGTGATTTTTTACCTGCCGGAATGCTGGGCTTATTGGTAGCAGCATTTTTTGCGGCGTATATGTCTACTCTCGGAACGCATCTCAACTGGGGAGCTTCTTATGCTGTGAACGATTTCTACCGTAGATTTTTGGTCAAAAAGAGGGATGAGAAGCATTATGTCCTCATATCCAGAGTGGCGACGATTCTCTTACTTATCCTCTCTTTGTTTGTTACCGCCCGGCTTGAAAGAATTACCGCTGCCTGGGAATTTATTATAACCGCGAGCGGTGGTATGGGGCTTGTGCTTATTCTCAGATGGTATTGGTGGAGGATTAACGCGTGGAGCGAGATTGCAGCAATGATTGCACCCTTTGTATTATATGCAGCGATCATAATGTATACATCAACGCTCCCTGCCGATGCTCCCATTCAAGAATATCTCCGGTTTCCCTATACATTATTTTATATTGTTGCATTAACTACACCGACGTGGCTCCTTGTTACCTATCTCACCAAACCTTCCGATATGAATGTTTTACGTTCTTTTTATGCGCGGGTGAAACCGGGGGGCAAACTCTGGAAACCCATCGCCGACCAGATGCCCGATGTCAAACCCTCGTTTAATTTTAAAGAGCTGCTGATTTGCTGGATCGCTGGTATCGTCATGGTTTATATGGCATTATTCGGTATGGGGAAATTATTATTTGGTGAATATACCATGGCGTTCCTTTACTTCGTAGCCGTCACCTTAAGCGCCTTTATAATTTCATATATCATTAGAAAAGATGATTTGTCACTTTAAAATTTTTCCGGGAAAATATACATCGTAAACACCGGCAATGAAAAACTTAGGAGGATTTTCAGGCAGGACATAAAAAAACGCTAAAACAGTTTGTTATAGCGGTTTTTCAAGTGGGCGCTGGCTGATTTGAACAGCCGACCTCCTGCTTGTAAGGCAGGCGCTCTAAACCAACTGAGCTAAGCGCCCTTGAACTTTTAGAACTTTAAATATACCAAAATAGTAGATTATTTTCAAATTGACATCCTCCTTAATATAGCGAATTCCCAAGATGCCTTTGTAATAAAATTTTGGTACGGTCAAATTTCGTTTGAAGTTCGCCCGCTACTTCCAAAGCTCCGTCAGCCGTTCCCGATTTCCCCATTGATTCAAGCTGCAGACACAATGTTGCCATTGCCAGCGCCCCGAAGTTCGCGCAACATCCTTTCAGATAATGACTGGCATCGACGAGCTTTGCATGATTTCCCTCATGAATACTCCCTTTTATTTCTTCGATCTTCGCCGGGACATCACGTAAAAAGATCTCTATCATTTCACTTAACATATTTGATGTATCCGGTTCGGTTAATCCCTTCAGATCGTTCAATCTCTCCTCCGAAATCAAATCTCCGTCTTCATCCGGTTTTTCTTCGAATTTTATCCACTTTTTAATGATATCGTCCAGGACATCAATCTTGACCGGCTTCGAAATATAATCGTCCATTCCTGCTTCCAGACAACGTTCCCGGTCTCCCTCTAATGCGTTGGCGGTCATTGCAACTATTAACGTATGTTTAGAATCACCTTCACGTTTTCTAATCTCTCTCGTGGCTTCGAACCCATCCATCTCGGGCATGTGACAATCCATAAAAATAATATCATAAGGGATGTATTCCAGCACATCGACCACCTCCTTGCCATTCCCCGCAACATCCGAACGATGTCCAAGTTTTCGAATCATAAATGAGGCAACTTTTTGATTATTGGGATTATCTTCAGCAATTAAGATCCGTAAGTAATTTTTCTTTTTTCGTACTCGTTCTCGCTTTGTCGTTCGCGGTAAGGTTTGATTAACTTCTTTCAAATCGGCAGCAGCAGAGCGAAGGGTATCTGTCGATTTCCCCAAAACGTACGCAATGCCCTGGAATAATTCCGATTGGCGCACAGGTTTTGTGAGAGATATCTCAATTCCCGTCTCCTTCAAGCTCAATGAAGATTGAACGCCAATCGAGGTCAGCATCATCATGCGTGTTTCATTG
>PWJF01000121.1 GCA_003560935.1 Ignavibacteriales bacterium | reverse complement strand
TTAGCGGTAGCGAGTTACGAATGGATGGCGGCCATTACCCTTGTCTTTGTTGCGTTTTTCTTCCTGCCGAAGTTTCTACGTGCCGGGATATATACCATGCCCGAATTTCTCGAATACCGATTTAGTCCCCGCGCGCGAAGTATCATGGCATTGTACATGATGATCATTTATGTCGGTGTGACCATTTCAGCCGTAATCTACTCAGGCGCATTGACGCTGCATACTATATTTGATCTTAACATGCTCAATGCAGTGTGGTTTATCGGTGGGATTGCCGCTTTATATACAACCTGGGGAGGATTAAAGGCAGTGGCATGGGCCGATCTGTTTCAGGGATCGACGCTGTTGATAGGTGGTTTGGTAATACTCTTGATCGGACTTCACGCAGTCGGAGGATGGGGAAGCTTTGTAACGGAGAATTCCGATCGTTTGAGTGTGATACTGCCAGCCGATCATCCTGTCCTTCCCTGGACTGCACTGGTGATTGGGCTGTGGATACCGAACTTTTATTACTGGGGATTGAATCAGTATATCACACAGCGAACGCTTGCAGCAAAGACACTTCGCCAGGGACAGCTCGGTATCATGTTCGCCGCAAGCCTAAAGTTACTCATTCCGTTTATTGTCGTATTCCCGGGAATTATTGCGTATCAGCTCTATGGTGATCAACTACCTACCGCAGATGCGGCGTATCCGTTTTTAATTCGATCGCTTGTGCCAACGGGGTTACGTGGATTTATCTTTGCTGCAATAGCCGGTGCGGTGATCAGTTCGCTTGCATCGATGCTGAACTCCGCCTCGACCATTTTTACGATGGATTTGTACAAGCGTCATCTCCATAATTCAAATAACGAGATGAATACAGTTAAAATCGGAAGGGTAACAACGGTAATTCTGGTCATCATTGGATGTATGATCGCGCCGAATCTCGGGCATCCGCGCTTTCATGGCATATTTAATTACATACAGGAATTCCAGGGATTTGTCTCTCCGGGTGTCCTGGCAGCGTTTGTATTCGGTATAGCATTCAAGAAAACCCCCATGGGGGCGGGGATCACGGCGTTGATTCTGTCACCGGTTGTGTATGGTATACTGTTATTATTCTTTAGTGATATAGCATTTCTCAACCGAATGGCGATAACCTTCTTTGTAATTGTTGTCGTTATGGGAGTTATGACGATAGTGAACCCCTTGAGTAAGCCCGTCGAGATGCCGGTAAGAAAGGATTTCGACATGCGGCCGACGAAGACGGTGCTCTGGCTTGGCATAGGTATTATTGCGGTGACAGTATCGCTGTATATTATATTCTGGTGATATATGAATAATCCCCATAGACGATATAATCCGCTTACAGGAGAGTGGGTACTTGTATCCCCGCACCGGACAAAACGTCCCTGGCAGGGGCGGGAGGAACGGGCTACGGATGATGGAATTCCTTCATACGATCCGTCGTGTTACCTCTGTCCCGGGAACGAACGTGCAAACAAACAGAAGAACCCTCACTATACAAGTACGTATGTCTTTACGAATGATTTTGCCGCACTCTTTCCCGATATACCGAAGCAGAGTAACAATGATAGTTTGCTACGATTTGAGACTATAAAAGGAACCTGTCGGGTATTGTGCTTTTCACCACGCCATGATCTCACACTACCCGAGATGGAAATACAGGAGATCATCGATGTGATAAAGATGTGGATTGAACAATACATCGACCTGGGGTCGATGTATCGTTGGGTTCAGATATTTGAGAATAAGGGAGAGATAATGGGTTGTTCGAATCCTCATCCGCACGGACAGGTCTGGGCGGTCGATGAGCTACCGAATGAAGCGGTGAAGGAAAAGCGTCAGCAACAGGAGTATTATCGGAACTACAGAATACCGTTGTTGTCTGCGTACAGGGATATGGAGCTTGAGAAGCGAGTGCGGGTTTTATTGGAAAACGATCACTGGCTGGTCGTTGTGCCGTATTGGGCAATCTGGCCATTTGAGACGTTGCTGCTTCCGCGGATGAATGTACAGCGATTATCCGATTTGCATGACGAAATGATACACGCACTTGCTGAAATATTGAAACGTCATCTTTCAAAGTACGATAATGTATTTAATGTTCCGTTTCCGTACACGATGGGCTGGCATAATGCTCCATGTGATGAGAATAATTATCGGTACTGGATACTCCATGCCCATTTTTATCCACCATTATTACGATCGGCAACGATAAAGAAATTCATGGTAGGATATGAGATGCTTTCAGAATCGCAAAGAGATATAACGCCCGAACAAGCTGCAGAAATTCTACGGGAAGAATCTGAAATCCACTATAAAAGAAAATCTTACGATGATGAATGTATTAGAAAAAAATATTGAATACCTATATGGGAGCGATCCTGCAATACTTGATTACCAGAAAAAGCGGTTCAACCTATTATGCAGGAAATTTCAAGATCGGTACGGAACGGATGACTTGCGGGTGATAAGTACACCGGGCCGAACGGAGATAAGCGGTAATCACACCGATCACAATAATGGGAAAGTTATAGCTGCAAGTATAAATCTCGATACCGTTGGTGCTGCCGTTCGCAACGATGCGAGGAAAGTTGTTCTGTATTCAGATGAGTTTAAAGAGGAATTCATAGTTAGTATCGATGATCTCGATGCCCGGGAAGAGGAGCAGGAAAGCATGGCTGCTTTAATGAGAGGTATTTTAAAGGGATTTAAAGAAATTGGTTATTCGGTCGGTGGCTGTACCTGTTATGTCCAGAGTGACGTACAGGTTGGTTCAGGGTTAGGGTCCTCTGCATCTATTGAAGTGTTTATCGGAACGGTACTAAATGTACTTTATAATGATGGGAAGATAGAACCGCTTGAAATAGCACGCATCGGACAGTATGCCGAGAATGAATATTTCGGCAAACCGTGCGGATTGATGGATCAGATTGCGTGTGCGTACGGCGGTGTCGTAGGAATAGATTTCGAAGATCAGAACAATCCTAAGATTGATAAGCTCGAACTTGACTTAAGCGCGTACGGGTATCGCTTATTGATTGTCGATACAGGTAGTAATCATGCCGATCTGACATCCGATTACGCTTCGGTACCGAGAGAGATGCGTATGGTTGCAGAGGCATTGGGAAAAAGAAATTGCAGGGAGATCTCAAGTGAAGAATTGTTTTCACACATGCCCGAATTTCGCCGCACATTACATGAGCGTCCTCTTCTGCGGGCATTGCATTTTCTCGAAGAAAACGAGCGGGTCGATAAGCAAATAGAACTGCTGAAGCAGGGAAAGTTCTACGATTTTTTGTCTCTCGTCAATGAATCCGGTAACTCATCAATAAAACTTTTGCAGAATATATATCCGTCAAACAACGCATGTCAACAACCATTATCTCTCGGATTGGTACTTTCGGAGCGATATATATCATCGATTGGT
>PWJF01000186.1 GCA_003560935.1 Ignavibacteriales bacterium | reverse complement strand
TTTATATTCGTTTTTTCTTTCTCAGGAATAGGTCAGGAAAAAGAACCGATCACTCCAACCGATATGTGGAAGTTGCAGCGTGTCGGTTCATTGAGTGTATCGCCCGGCGGTGAGAAAGCTGCATTCACCGTTACGGCATACGATATAGATGAAAGCCGTGGAGCTTCGAATATTTATATGCTTCATCTTGACGGCAGCGAACCATTCCAGTTTACCCGGCATCCGGCGTCCGACAGCTCGCCTGTGTGGAGTCCCGACGGTAAAGAGCTTGCATTTATTTCACGGCGCGACGGTAACACAGCGCAACTCCATGTGATTCCCGCTTATGGCGGTGAAGCACGACAGGTTACCGATCTGCCGGTATCGGTTTCAACGCCGCAGTGGTATCCCGACGGCAAGCGGATCGCCTTCGTCGCAACGGTATACCCCGATTATGACGGCGATTTCGATACGCTGAAATCAATGATCGAAGATAGACGGAAAAGCAAAGTCTCGGCAAAGGTAACCGAAAACAGGATCTATCGTCACTGGGACCGCTGGCTTACCGATGGAATGTATCCGCGACTGTTCTCCGTCGATATCGAAACCGGAGAAGTGAAGGATTTAATGCCGGGCACGTCGGTATATTTTTCAATGATGGGCGGAGCTCAATACGATATATCTCCCGACGGTAAGGAGATCGCGGTATCGGTCAACAGCACCGAACCGCCGTATGAACGATTGGATTACGATATTTATTTGCTTAAGACGGACGGCAGCGGGGATATGAAAAATATCACCGAACATAACCCGGCTAATGATACTAATCCGAGATACAGTCCTGACGGACAGACAATACTATATGGAAAACAGCGTTCGACTCATTTTTATGCGGATAATGTTCGACTGGTTCGTTACGATCGTCGGAGCGGTGAGAGAACTGTTCTGACCGATGATATTGATTTTTCATTTCAGCAATGGATATGGTCGGAAGACGGTCGAACAATTTATTTCCACGCCGAAGACCGGGGTAAGAAGTCCATCTTTTCAATTCCCGCAAACGGTGGACAGGTAACTGAGATTTTGCGCAAGGGTACGAACGATGGTGTTCAACTTGCGAGCGATAATCGACTCATATTTGCACATCAGTCATTCACACAACCGACTGCTCTGTTCGAAATGAATCGTACCGGCCGGAATCTTAAGCAGTTAACATTCTTTAACAAGGAAATAATCGACGGTATTGATTTCGGTGAAGTGAAAGATGTAACCTACAAAGGTGCCAACCATGCGGATATACAGATGTACATTGTCTATCCGCCGAATTTCGATCCTTCAAAAAAATGGCCGTTGGTGCATATGATCCACGGTGGTCCTCACGGCATCTTCGGTGATTTTTTTCATTATAGATGGAATGCACAACTTTTCGCGGCACCGGGGTATGTAGTTGCGTTATCCAACTTCCACGGCTCGACGAGTTTCGGACAGGAATTTGCCGAGTCCATACATGGTGCACATTCGGATAAACCGTTCCGCGATATAATGAAAGCAACCGATTTTATGATCGATCGCGGATATATAGACGAGTCGCGCATGGCTGCTACCGGCGGAAGTTATGGCGGTTATATGGTAAGCTGGATTGCCGGACATACCGACCGGTTTGCGGCGCTCGTTAATCATGCCGGCGTGTATAATATTATGGGACAGTTTGCCTCTGATGTGACGGCTCATCGTGAGTATGCATACAACGGTTCTCCATGGGATGGACTCGAACAAATGCAGGAATGGAACCCCGCGCTGCACGCAGAGAATTTTGTCACACCAATGCTTGTTATACACGGTGAGCTTGATCACCGTGTTCCTGTTACCCAGGGACTTGAGGTGTATGGTGCCTATAAAGGGAAAGGTGTCGATGCGCGCCTGGTTTATTATCCGGACGAGAACCACTGGATTCTCACACCGCAAAATTCAATTTTTTGGTATGACGAACTCTATAACTGGCTCGAACGTTATATAGGAACAGGGCCTCTCGAGTGAATGTCTGAAAATTAAATCATAACTATAAATCACCAATACCCAATCGTAACGAGAGGAGTGAGCAAATGACTTACCAGCATGTAATCAGAGGCGTCGTAGCAGTGCTGTTTTTATTCTCCGCAGGATTGCTTTTTGCACAAACGCAGGAGGAGGAATTCCAGCAGCTCTACGAAGAATATCTCGAGATCAATCAACGACTTCAACAACTTCAGCAGCAAGCATTGCAGGACGATGATGTTGCCGAACATGCTGAAGAATACTCATCATTTGTTGATGAGAAGTTAAGAGAGATCGATTCACGTGCGGAAGAACTCGTTAACCAGCGTGAAGATACCATCGACGAAATTGAAGCTGCCCAGGCAGAAGGCGATTTTGAGATTTTGCAAGAGCTTCAACAAGCATACGAACAGATAACTCAGGAGTTGCAGCCATTCATGCAGCAAGCGATGGATGATGAGGAAGTGCAGGAGATGCGCAGTGAATTCGAAGTGGTCCTTATAGCCAAGATGGAAGAAATCGATCCGGAAACCGTGCCTCTATTCAACAGAATGGCGGAACTTACGGAGAAATTGGATAGAATGATGCAGCAACAACAATAAACATAATGAGGAGTGAGCGAATGACGAATAAACATGTAATGCGGGGTATTGTTGCAGTGCTGTTTTTATTCACGACCGGACTGCTTTTTGCACAAACGCAGGAGGAGGAATTCCAGCAGCTCTATCAGGAATATCTCACTATCAATCAGCGGCTGCAACAACTTCAGCAACAAGCATTACAGGATGAAGAAGTTGCCGAACATGCCGAAAATTATGCTAAGTTTATTGATGCAAAGTTGAAGGCAATCGATTCCCGCGCCGAGGATCTTGTTAACCGGCGTGAAGAAACCATCAATGAGATTCAGACAGCGCAGTCAGAGGGTAATTTCGAGATGATTCAGGAACTTCAGCAAGCATATCAACAGATTACGCAGGAGCTGCAGCCATTCATGCAGCAAGCAATGGAAGACCTGGAAGTGCAGGAACGACAGCAGGAGATTGAAGCGGTTCTCATAGCAAAGATGGAAGAAATTGATCCGGAAACCATGCCGCTTCTGAACAGAATGGTGGAAATATCGGATAAATTAGACCAAATGATGCAGCAACAGTAATCTCTCATATACATACAGGCAAATATCCGAATAATTGTTTTTTAATCAATGAGCGAAGCGAATTAATATGGATATTTGCCTGTTGTAATAACCTGCCAAATTAACATAATTTTACCGGCAAGATTTTATAATTGACTAATTTTGGTAAAATCCGTATATTTACAAATCTTATAGCAAATACGTGGTAAACTGATTCTGCCTCTACCGGGCGGTTAGCTCAGTTGGTTAGAGCGCTACGTTGACATCGTAGAGGTCACTAGTTCGAATCTAGTA
>PWJF01000136.1 GCA_003560935.1 Ignavibacteriales bacterium | reverse complement strand
CTATGGACTATTTCCGAAAGCTGAGTGATGAATCGGACTATGCAACCATGTTTTCGTTCGGTGTATCGCTGCAGGGACGGGACTTATTTTATGTCGCTGTTTCAAAAGATAAAAGCTTCCAGCCGGTTGATTTAGCCAATCGTACAAAACCCGTTATATTGATTGTTAACGGCATCCACTCCGGCGAGATCGGCGGCAAAGATGCGTCGATGATACTTCTGCGTGAAATTTTAATCACAAAAGAACAGGAACATTTTCTCGACAACGTCGATCTTCTCGTCGTACCGATTTTCAGCGTCGACGGTCACGAACGGTTCGGTCCGTATAACCGCATCAATCAAAACGGTCCGAAAGAAATGGGCTGGCGCACCACTGCGCAAAATCTAAATCTCAACCGGGACTGGATGAAAGCGGACGCACCCGAAATGCGGGCGATGCTGCAGCTTATCAGTGCCTGGCTCCCGGATTTCATCATCGATACCCACTCCACAAACGGCGCCGATTATCAATATACCGTAACATACATTCTTGAAACTCATGGAAATATTTATAGTGAAACGGGCACGTGGTTAGGCGATACTTTCATCCCGTATATGGAACGTTATATCGAGGATAAAGGATATCTTGTCTTTCCGTATGTCACCATGAGGCAATGGTTTGCCGGCATCGAAAGCGGTCTCACACGCGGTGTCTCAACACCACGATTTTCAAGCGGCTATGCTGCGGTACAAAATCGGCCGGGCATTGTGGTCGAGACACATATGTTGAAATCGTATAAAGAACGTGTGTTCTCCACGAAAGCAATGATTGAGTCCATTCTTGAATATGCAAATACTCACCCGGATCGTTTGCTCAATCTGAACCGCACTGCAGATTGGGTATCGATTGAAAAATATCATCAGAACAGGGAATATCTTCCATTAAACTTTAGACTAACCGATCGCTATCGAAAAAAAACGTTTAAAGGTATCGAAGCGGTCGGAGAAAAAAGTTCGATTGCGAATGCAGAAATAGTGCGGTACACAGGACAACCGGTAGAGAAAGAAGTCAGGTTCTACGACGAAGTCGAGGTAACCGATTCGGTAACCGTTCCGCCGGTGTACATCATACCGAAAGAGTGGAGCGGCATCGTCGACCGGATGCGGGTTCACGGCATAAAAGTGGAAACACTCGCGGAGGAAACGACGCTCAGAATAACACGATACCGTTTTACCGATGTTGAGTATGCATCAAATTCCTTCGAAGGACGTCAGCAGGTAGACGTCGAGTATGAAGCGTACCGCGAAACGGTATCAATGCCCGAAGGTACCTATGTTGTTCCGACCGATCAGCGGACAATTCGTGTTATTGCTCACCTGCTTGAACCCGGAAGTCCGGATTCATTTTTACGATGGGGATTTTTCAATAGTATTTTCGAGCGAAAGGAATATTTCGAATTATATGTCATGGAGCCGATCGCACAGAAGATGATTAAAGAGAATCCGGCATTACGAGACGAATTTGAACAATGGTTGACAGATAACCCGGAGGTGCGGGATAATCCATACCAACGGTTGTATTTTTTCTATCAGCGCTCGCCGTATTATGATGAACAGTTCAATGTGTATCCGGTGATGAGGGTGGAGTGAGCTATGTATTGTCACCTTATTGTCAACTTAGATCGGGCGAAACATGTGCAATCATCGCCCGGATTGCTTCGGAAGTGTTTACCGGTATTATTTTTATATGAGGATGCTGTTGCCGGAAAACTCTGAAAATTTGATCCGCAAATCCCTGACCAATAGATTTTACATCGGAGAAATCGATGACGATTTCCTCGAATTGATCGAGCCGGTGGAGAATCCGTTTGGCTATCGACCTTGATATAAACCGGTCATTATCGCGTGAAAAGAGTTTTACACGTACCGATGTTTTTGAAAATGTATAATCATATTCTTTACCCGCAAACTCGTCGAAACTATCTGCCAGCTTCCTTTTTGTATTCCGGGAAACTCTGAAGTCGACCCCGGTTCCTTTACGAAATCCTATCGTTTCGGTAATAACGTCGTGTGTTTTATTGTCAAACAGAAGCGCTAACCGGTGGCTTGCTATTTTTAAGAAGTCCGCACTCCGTGCGGTGAAAAAAAGTCCCTCTCCGGTGTGTCGCTCGGGGTCGGTTGTGGCTTTTCCCTTGATCAATTCCTGTAATGATGTTTCTTCCGAAGGTAATCCGAGCCGGTTTTTCATATGGTAATAAATACCGACGCCGTAATCCCGGATTGTGAATGCTATATCGTATCTCTTTAGTTCGACATCTATATACACCCGGACGGATTGAGAATGGTCGATGGCGTTATTTAAGACTTCGGTAAATGCATACGAAAATATTTGTCGTGCATTTGAGTTTATATTTGAGCGAAGGTTGAGACCGAGTTGAACCGATTGTAACACATCGTCTTCCTGTAATCCTTTGACCTGATATGAACGACGAATAGTATGAGTTATATCCGGCGATCGTCCCGGTTTTACGTATTTCGCTCCTCGGGTCGAACCGATTTTTTGGAGTTTTCCGTCTTCCAGTAGTTTTTTTATATGTTTATGTATAGCTTGTCGAGATATCCCGGTCTTCTGACGGATATCATTGACGGTAAATTCCCCCTGTTTTTTAATAAGTTTAAAAATTAATTTGTATAATTCTGTTTGCATTTATAAGTGTAAAAACGTGAGTCCCGGCCATTTCCTGTAATAGTATATTGAATTGTCAACTTATTGTCAACCGAACGAAATAATATATTGTCAACCAGACCTGCCGCGTGAGGACTTACAATTGATTTTCTTGTTTCTAATTGATATACTTCAGAGAAACAGGTCAAAACTATGAAAACATTCTATTTATTCATCCCGCTTGTTATCACTACTGCGGTACTCAGCCAGAACAACCCGCCTCGCGTTGTCGATAACGTCGATCTTCAAAAATATGCCGGCACATGGTATGAAGTAGCTCGTTTGCCAAATCGGTTCCAGACACAATGCGCCGGTGATGTGTCGGCAACATATACGCTGCTTGACAACGGTCAAATAAAAGTTGTGAACCGCTGCCGGCTGGAAAGCGGTGAATTCACCGAAGCCGTAGGCCGCGCCCGTCGCGCCGGTAAGAACGAGCCGAATTCCAAACTCAAGGTGCGGTTTGCGCCGGCGTTTCTTTCATGGCTCCCCTTTGTATGGGGCGACTACTGGATCATCGAGCTCGATCCCGAATACCGGTACGCCGTGGTCGGGGACCCTTCACGGAGGTACCTGTGGATCCTGGCTCGTGAACCGGAAATGGATGATGCGATCCTTGAGGGTATTATCGAACGTACGAGCGAACAGGGATACGACGTGAAAGAGTTGGTCAGGACGAAGCACTGGCCCGGGTGAGTGTAAAGATGAACGATCTATATGCGTAATTTTTGTACGCCGT
>PWJF01000040.1 GCA_003560935.1 Ignavibacteriales bacterium | reverse complement strand
GGTGTATCATACCGAAGGCGGACGTGTTGTGTATGGCGGCGGCGGCATTACACCGGATATAATCGTGCATGGCTCGCGTTGGACGGAACTCGGCACACGAATCGTAAGTAAGAATCTGATTCGTTTGTATCATTCACAATACATGGAACGGCACGGTCCGACATTACACGAGAGATATAAGGATAGTCTTGAAAAATTCCGCAATGAATTTACGATAACCGATGAGCATTTTAATGATTTCATACAGTTCGTTGAAGAAAACGATGTTACGGTAAACGAAGAGCATCTGAAAGAAGATGAGAAATTTTTGAAATCATTCCTCAAAGCCGAAATCGGGCGCGCAATTCACGGTGAAGAGGGATTACATGCGAGCAGACTTGAATCGGATGAACAGTTCTTAAAGGCGGTCAGTTTGTTCCCTGAGCTTCAGAAACTAATTTCTGAATCGGTCGGCAGGTAATAGTCAGGGAAAGCGGGAATCATGGGACGGTTTATACTATTGAATACGGTTTTAATAACCGTACTTTGGGGTGCAGCGATCCTTATCTCATCGGAGCCGGAGAGTAGGGTTGCATTTCCCCAAACGGGCGGCAATCCGGGTGTCTTTGTTATAGGCGAAGAGCTGGTATACAACGTCCGGTATGGATTTATTAGTTTGGGTAAAATAACGGTCACGATAACCGATGCAAATGAAAGCGGTAACGGTACGCTGTACAGGGCAAAAGCAAATATAGCGTCATATTCGGGTGTACCGTTTGTGTCGCTTCATCATATTTATCACTCTGAGATGACGCCGTCGTTTTATTCGATATGGTTCGAGTCGCTTGAGAAGAACCGCGATACATGGGATGTGATGCGGTTCAATTTCGACTACGACCATATGAGCGTATTGGTTGAAGAGGGAACGCAAGGCAAAGAGGAGATAACCGATACACTCGAAATTGACAATTTCTTTCAGGACGGATTGTCGCTTTTTTATTTTGCGAGAGGTTTTATAGGGACGGATGAAAATATTACGATTCCGACCCTGATAAATAAGGAAGTTGTAACGACTGATTTTATATTTAATGGAGAACGAGGGTCAAAGAAATCAAAAGCAGTAGATTACCCGGTTGAAGTGATCGAACTGAGCGGGCGTGCAAACTATAGCGGGATATTTGGAATGACCGGAGCGTTTCGGGGATGGTTTACAAACGATGAGGCTGCCATCCCTATCGAGGCTAAGCTGCGGGTACTCATTGGTAATGTTACCGTCGAATTGATCGAATGGAATCGCCCAGGATGGAACCCACCCAAATACGCGAACGGCAGATAATTACCTACAAGGGGATTACCCCCCGGTTACATCCCGGTGTGCTTATCGCATCAGGCTCCCGCATTGTCGGCGGCGTCGTGCGGGATGTACGCGACGATGAAGTCGCACAACTCGAACAATCGGCCAATAACTATATGAACTACGTGTGCACATATACACAAAGCACACAGGGGAACATGGTTTTATGAAATTAAAATTCTGGGGCGTCCGGGGCTCCATACCGACTCCCGGCAAAGATACTGTCAGGTATGGCGGCAACACTCCGTGTGTTGAAGTACGGCCGGATCCCGAAACACTGCTCATACTCGATGCGGGAACAGGCATCTCGAAATTGGGAGATGAGCTCATGCTTTCGGAGATACCGGTGCGCGCATACCTGCTCTTGTCCCATACTCATTGGGATCATATAGAGGGATTTCCGTTTTTTAATCCGGCTATGAAAGAGGAAAATGAATTTACGATTATCGGCAGCAGTCATAACGGTATACCCCTCCGATCGATATTATCGGATCAAATGAGGGCGATGTATTTCCCCCTACAGTTTGATGAACTAAAAGCGAAAATTAATTTCCGCACGATTGAAGAAGACGTATTTTCGATCGGCAGCACAAAAATCGAAGCGATCTATGTTAATCACCCCGGATACACACTCGGTTTCAGAATAACCAACGGAAATAAATCGTTGGTATATATCAGCGATAACGAACCGTTCAACAGTGAACTCAGTGATTCAGTAATGAACAAAGTTGAAAAACCGGTGATTGATTTGTTCAAAAAGGTGAATGGTAATCCTAATTCACGCATTGCCGAATTTGCACGTGACGCCGATATGTTGATTCACGATTCGATGTTTACACCCGGTGAGTACAAGCGAAGGGAATTCTGGGGCCATTCGGATTACCGGTTCGCGCTGCAGATGGCAGTAGAAGCTCGCGTAAAAAAGCTTGTACTGTTTCATCACGGACCTCATCATACAGATGACGATATCGATGCTATTGTACAAAATTGTAAGATTGAACTGCAAAATCAGCCGCATCGCCCCGAATGTATACCCGCTGCCGAAGGTCTGGAACTTCAAGTATGAACCCGGGCGCTTGACATTCGTGTTATCGGTACTTATATTAAACGCAATGAGAACCATGAACATCAACATGGAACGATTTCATCTCCCCGTTCAGGCTTGTGGTATAATTGCCGATCGGGGTTTTTCTTACATTACTATACATACGGATTAAACTGGAGTCGAACATACACGTGAAATTTACAAGTGAGGATATTACCCGCATCGGTGAAACACTCGGTGTAAAACCGAAGCATCGAGGAAACGTGTATCGATTTGAAATTGAGAACCGGGAACACAAACGTAAGCTGAGTCTGGAGATATATCCGGATATTCCGATCGGCAACCGTACCGGGAACCTGGTTTCGGTGTATACTCACAATACGCATCTTCAGTTGCATTTTTGTACCGGTTTTGTTGTTAGCAACGAGCTTGGAGAGGTAACGTTTGTCGGGGAACAAAGCGGGGCATTGAGCGGTCTTATAATAGAGCGTGAAGGCGGCTGTTCGTTGTATGCAAACGTCGACCGCTCTTTGTTGACCGGTGATTTCACAAAACTCGGTCCGGAAGTAATGCTGTCCGGTATTGCCCTGTCGCTTACCGAAGACGTGCTTTCCGGTGAAGAGAATAAAAAGTGAGCGTATACATGCCGGTACTCGTTTTTTCCGACCACGATGCCGGTGAGACATTGCGCAATGAAACTAAACGCATTGCCGAATATGTTCTCACTAAAGAGGGACGGAAAGCTGAAATCGGTATTGTGTTTGTCGATGAGATTAAAATAAAAGATTTAAATAGAAATTTTTTAAAGCATGACTATGTAACCGATGTTATAAGTTTTCCGTTGGACGAAACAGAAGGAGTTGTTGAGGGTGAAGTATATGTATGTATCGATCAGGCGGTACGTCAGGCACGGCAGTACGGGGTATCGATGCACCGGGAAGTCTTCCGGCTCGTAATTCACGGAATACTTCATCTTCTTGGATATGATGATTCGACGCCGCGTAAGAAGTCTGTCATGAAACAAAAAGAAGAT
>PWJF01000184.1 GCA_003560935.1 Ignavibacteriales bacterium | reverse complement strand
GTTGATGATTATGTCAAACAGGAAAAAGTAGACTAAAGGGCCCTGAATTTAGATGGACAAGGCTAAACCGCGCTCCCTGCGGCGTTTAGCGGCGGGGAACGCGGGATTAAATATTATCAGAGGTTTTATTAGTGGTCCTATAGCTCCCAGATCTTGTTAGGAAGGGTTACCGGTTTACCCGGTTTGCTATCCCGAACAAAAACGCCTTTTTCAACAACGGGAGCGCCGTTAACAATCACGTAATCGATTCCCGACGGAGGGGCATCAGGTTTACCCAGCCCGGGGTAATCACTATTGTCGCGAATCTCTTTCAGGTCAAAAATAACCAGGTCAGCATCGGCGCCCGGACGAAGGTGCCCCTTGTCAGTGAGCCCAAGCCGCTGTGCCGGCAGCAGGGTGCACTTTTTAACTGCTTGCAATAGAGTAAGTATGCCTGTTTCGCGGACCATCAACCTGAAAAATCTGGGATAAGTCCCGCTATCCTGGGGATGTCCGGAGCCCGGCTCGGGTGACCCGACGCATCCGTCTGTCGAAACCATTACAAAGTATGCGGATAGCGCTTCAAGGACTTCGCTGTCCCGTCCGGCAAAGGCAACAATTACTGTATCCGGTTCATCTTGACGAAGCTTCTCAAACAGGGGCTGGTCGCACTGGCGTCCGGCGAAAGGACCGGTAGAAACATAGAAATCACTGTAATCAATGCCCCACTTTTCAAGACAGCCCGGATCAAAGACAGCGGATCCGATAAAAGTGGCAAACGCGCTGTAAAGGCCGCTGTCAGCAGTAATGTCAAGCCCTTCCCTGCGGGCATCGGCGATCATATTAAGAGCTTCGGTCATCATGCCCATTCCCACCATATAGGCTAAGTGGGCCACTTGGATTGAAGCGCCTGTTTCCCGGGCCAACCTGATTACCTCGTGAATTGCTTCAAGGCCTCGCCATGAATCATAACGGGTATGGATAGCGACCGGCTTGTTATAAAGGGCGGCTATTTTACTCAGTTCCCTGATCTCTTCGAACGAGCTGCCAGGAGCATACTCCAGACCCAGTGAAAGACCCAGGGCTCCTTCTTCTAATCCCTTTTCCAGTCTTCTGGTCATAGCTTCAATTTGATCTGCTGAAGCCGGGGCGTAAACATCTGTTAGTCCCGCTTCAGTCCGCATGCTAAAAGAATGCCCCACCAACTGACCCTGGTTTATGGGAAAGCCGGTTTCGGACATCTCCTGGAAGAATTGTTTTGGCCCAACAGGGCTGAGGCCGCAATTTCCGCCAACAGTGGTTGTGATCCCCTGCATAGCGTAAAGCATGCCCCCGTATTGATAATTATCAACATGCGAGTGGATATCAATAAAACCGGGGCAGACAACTTTAAGGTCTGCATCGATCACTTTTTGCCCTTCAAGCTCACCCCTGGTTACGACGGCCACTTTTTCGTCTTTGATACCGATGTTGGCTAGAGTTAGCAAATCACTTGACGGTTCAACTAAAGTTGCGTTATTTATGACCAGATCAAACTGCATCGGCTCAACTCCCGAAATTTATTATTCAATAACTTTTTTCAGTATTTCTCCATATGTATCTACGCGGCGGTCACGGTGGAACTGTAATACATCGCGGGACTTCTTGATCTCATCTAGATAGCATTCAGCCATAATAATCTCGTCATCCCTGGTTTTGGCCTTGGCCAGGATTTCGCCCCAGGGATTACTGATGAAACTGCAGCCGTAAAAGCTCATTTCACCTTCTTCGCCAACGCGGTTTACCGCTGCCACAAACATGTTATTGCAGATTCCATGAGCACGGATAGCGGTAATCCAGGGTTCTGAAGTGTCTAAATCGGGATCGTCCGGTTCAGATCCGATTGCTGAAGGGTAGAAAACAATGTCTGCCCCTTTTAAGGCAACAATGCGGGAGGCTTCGGGGAACCACTGATCCCAGCAGATCAGAATGGCAATTTTCCCGAACCGGGTTCGAAACACGGGATAACCCATGTCCCCGGGAGTAAAATAGTATTTTTCAATATACTGTGGCCCTTCTGGAATATGGTTTTTTCTATATTTGCCAAGGTATGTTCCGTCTGCGTCGATAACGGCGGCAGTGTTGAAGTAAACTCCGTCCATTGCATATTCATAAACAGGAACCAGGAGTACAACTCCCAGCTCTTTTGCCAGCTCCTGAAACAGTTCGGTAGTTGGCCCGGGAACCGGTTCAGCCCAGTCATATTTTTTTACGTCGATAGTTTGTGGAAAATACCGGCCCTTAAAAAGCTCCTGGGGGCAGATGATTTTAGCTCCACCTTCGGCAGCTTCGCGAATTAACCTGATCGCTTTTTCCAGGTTTTCATTTTGATCTTCCGAGCAGGTCTGCTGGATTATAGCTACACTAACAGCGCCTTTTTTCATCATAATTTCTATCTCCTTTTTGTTGTTCATTAAACTGCTCACCGCAGAGGACACTTAAGCAAACTTGGTCTAGATGGTTGCGAACCCGACGATCAGGTAGAGTAAGATAGCCAGGCCTGCCGGTATTATCAGCATAGGCAGGGTAGTCTTTGCATATTCGATATTGGGGATCTGGGTTGATGCACAGGTCAGAGTGGCTGCGTCGCCGTAGAAACAGGCATGGCTGCCGAAAGCTGCGGCAGAAATGACCGCGCCTGATGCCAGGAATACATTGACGCCGTATACTCCGGCCAGGGGGATAATAATGGGCAGTGAAATAGCGGCAACACCCCAGAAAGAACCTGTGCTGAAAGCAATTAGGGCCACTACAATAAAGGTCACGGCCGGCAGCAACCCACCGGTCATAAAAGGTTCGACCGATTCGATGACAAATGCGGTAAGACCTAAGCCTTCATTGGCCTGCTGTAAAAAGAAGGCGGCGCAGACAATAGCAAGGGCCGGGATCATGTTTTGGAAACCTTCAATAAATGAATCCCAGAACTGGGAGAAATTCATTACCTTCCTTGATATATATAATGCCAGGCAGGAAGTGATTGCAATTAATACACCCCAGAGCATATCTTCGGTAATAATAGTTACCGCAGCCAGGATTAGCATGGGGACGATAAAATCAAGGATCTGAGGCTTCTTTTCCCCATCCTCTTCGGCAGCTTCAGAAAGAGATTCTTCTTTAACCTTATCCCTTACCCCGGGTGGGAAGAGTTCTCCTGCTTCGGCCCGCAGTTCAGCTTTTCTCATTGGCCCGAAGGTGGGAATAACTTTCAGGGCGACCAGCGGAACAACCAGAAGGGCAGCCCAGCCATAAAACACGTAGGGGATAGTTCTAATGAACGCCGCCGTAGCAGAACCGTCGACCAGGACGCCGTTTGCGCCTAGCTGGCCGGCCATAAAAGCAGACCAGGTGGAGAAAGGGACAATTACGCATACAACAGCGCCGGTCGAGTTAATGACATAAGCCAGCAGTTCCCGC
>PWJF01000497.1 GCA_003560935.1 Ignavibacteriales bacterium | reverse complement strand
TTTAGAAACTTGGCTTTTCGTGTTGCTGTTTCGGTAAAATCTTTGGTGATGTCCATTTCCTCCCCTATCTCACCTTCTTCCGGTGGGATTTGTCCGAATATCAACAATCTCACATCCATAGTCCGGGTCATTGTGACAATCACAACGGTATCGTCAATAAACTCAAAAGAAAACGATCTGTCGATATCTTTCACCCTGCGCAGGACACGCAACGGTAGGATTTCTTGTCCGTCATCAGAGGATACTCTCCCAAAATTATCTTCGGGATCGTTGAGGATGTCTTCTTCACTCGTAAAGAAATCCTCGTTTGTCATAACGAATTCGAAGTACGCTTTGTCTTCGTCAAACGGACTGAGAACAACCTCCGACGGTGATTCACACGCGGTGAATAAAAGTGTAAGGCCTAATACACCGATTAACGCTGCTGTGATACCTGTATATTTCAAACGCTGTTCCATCACTTTTCAACTCCTGATTTTGATGATTACTCTATCTCGTTTAATTCTATAGTTCCGACATCAGCAGTTTGACCGGCTTCTACCGTGACACCTTCGAGGAGTGCATTCTCGAAGTTTTCGGCCTCTACAGCAATATTGTAATTTCCGGACGGAAGTGCAATAAGTTTGAAAAAGCCGGTTTCATCCGGATATGCGCTGGTTACAACGGTATCCGGTTCGGCATCAATGGCCGATACGACCGCATTTGCGTCTGCCGGAGAAACATAACCCTGGATTGAGCCCGTTAATGCAAGCGGCTCGACTCGAACTGTCGGCTTTAACATATATTGTCCATCAGCCATATGAATAGATCTGTGTACATCAAAATCTATTAATAATTCATAGGTATAATCCGGCTCGATATCAAACTGACGAACCAGTTTTAAGCCGGTCTGATATCCGCTCGGTACATACAGGGAAAAGGTATCCCCGTTAACGACGACATTATTACCGTCACCCAGCATCAATCGTATCTGAGTATATTTTCCTGCCTGAAGTTCTTGTTCTCCCAGTAGCGCCATAGCACCGTTGGAATATTCGAGCAGATCGAACGTCCGTGTTTCATCATTAATTGGAACCCAACCGTTGGGTCCCGGTCGATGAACATCAACCCTGGTGATTTCTATATTTACATTTTCAAATTCTCCCGGCGCATCGGCAATATATAATCGTAGGGTTCCTGTTGTACCCGGCTGTGTACTGTCGGTATCGCAGCCGATGAATAATCCGACAAACAATAGAATTACGGTTATATGCAAAGGAACAGTGCGCATATTGACGATTCTCATTTATTACCCCCTATTATTTAATTATTGATGAATTAATGAATACAAATAATTTATGTTGACTGCATTAATTATGGTTCAAATAGCGTGCCACATCTAATAATGCAATTTCATGATAATTTAAGGGGTTTTACGGAATAAAGTGCGGGAATTAACAGCATGAAGTGCGGGAAAAGGATTATCCTGCAATTACTTCATGCGGGTGTATTCCCATTTTTCGCTATGATAAGCATCGATTACGTTCTTCAGTGCAGGGTGATACCTCTGAGGCAGATTTTTAAATTTTCCCTTGAGATCGTCCTCAAGTTCCTGGAGAGATTTATTTCTATCGATTGACATGGTAATATTTTTCAGATAATCAAGCAGCTTTTTTCGCGCCTTTTCGATCACTGCCGCATCATCGGTGCCTGCAATAATTCCGGCAGCCCGGTCAATGTTAAATTCTTGATCCGCAAATACTTGCAGTGATATTCCGCGCAGGTATTCGGCAACGGTACCGCGGTTCAGATTTCCCAGCTCTTTTGCTGTTTGTGAGATAGCGCTGCGCGAGAACTTTCGAGTACGTATTTCCTCGAGAATCTGGTCTGCTATATCTATGTGAGCTTTTGCCCTGTCGGTAATGCTTTGCGGAAAATCCTGCAGACGGACAACCACTCGGTTTTCGCTTACGGCAAGCAGAGCAGCTCGTTGTATGACAGATTGTAATTCACGAACATTCCCGGGCCAATCGTATTGCTTAAGCGCCTGTAAAGCAAGACGAGAGAGCCGGAGTTCGTCGGAATGCTGCTTCAGGAATTCTCCGACAAGGAATGGTATGTCTGCCGCTCGTGCACGCAGCGGAGGCAGCGTTATGCTGAATACATTTAATCTATAATAAAGATCGAGCCGGAATGATTTATCCTCCAATGCCTCTTCAATTATTTTATTTGTTGCAGCAATAACGCGGACATCTACCTTTTTGGTTTCAGTACCGCCGACCCGTTCAAAGGTTCCCTCCTGAAGTACACGCAGTAATTTAACCTGAAATGCTTCGGAAGTTTCGGCGACTTCATCCAGGAAAATCGTACCACCGTTTGCAAGTTCGAACCGTCCCGGTTTAGCACCGACCGCACCGGTAAATGCACCCTTTTCGTGACCGAATAATTCACTATCGAGCAATGTCTCGGTTAATGCCCCGCAATTAACCGCTATGAACGGCTTATCATTTCGGTTACTCCGCTTGTGTATTGCACGCGCGGCAAGTTCTTTACCCGTCCCGCTTTCGCCAAGGAGCAATACCGGAGCTTCGGTCGTCGATACTTTTACGAGCATATCAATTACTTTCTTCATCGATCCCTGCCCGCTGTAGAGCAATCCCTCGTAACGCTGGACACCATCAAGTTCCGTACTTACATCGATCTCGGTATCGTCCACCTGCGCTTTCAGTTCACGAATTTCTTCTTCATAACGCTTTACCCGATTGAGAAGTTGTTGTTCCTCGGCAACATTTTGCTCCTGCCGGGCAAGCTGTAACTCTGTGTGTAATTCCTGTAATCGTTCTTCTCTCTCCTGCAATTGTTCCAGAATGGTTCGTTTTTCTTCTTCAAGGGTATCGAGTTTACTCTGGAATGATTGCACATATAATACAAACATTACGATCGCCCCTGTAAGCGTACCGATAATCGGAGCTAACAACGGAAGCACATACATAAACTGATTAAAAAAATATATTGATACGGCTCCATACAACACTGCTAAAGCTGCGACCGACAACAGCCCTTTTACACCGGGAAGCATACGAGCGACAATGACACCGGCAAACATGAGAAGAATCGTTACTATTAATTCGGTTGGGACGGAGGGGTACCTCAGAAAGCGCTTTTTTAATACATTATCGATAACCGTTGCATGATGCGCAACAGACGGAAGATTATCGGTATAGGGTGACGTAATGAAGCTGCTGCGACCTTCGGCGATTATACCGATAAGGATAATCTTATCTTTTAACATTTGACGCTGCGAGAACGCCTCCGCTGTATCCTTTAATAGTTCGGGAAATCGCACTGTTGTAAATCGGGATAGCGAACCCAGATGGTTTATCATGAACCTGAATTCTCTGTCGAGGGGATAGAGCCGATGGAGATCACCATTGCTTAATAATCGAACTTTGTTCTTTTTAAATGCTATTCCGTTTTCACGAGATATACTGAAATAT
>PWJF01000308.1 GCA_003560935.1 Ignavibacteriales bacterium | reverse complement strand
ATCGCGAACTTCGACGCGGCTCTTCAGATGAGCGGCGGAGAAAATTCTTTGAGTACTGGCAGGAAAAAGATCCTGAACCACAAACTGCCTATAATCCCGTCATGACCGAATTTTATCGCCGTGTAGACTATGCAGCGAGAGAGTTCACCACAATACGCGAACGAAACGGAGCACGAACAGACCGAGGTAAGATTTATATTATTTATGGCCCACCGACTAACATATACCGGGAACTCACCCCCGGTCAAGCGCCGCAAGAAACGTGGGAATACAGACATTTAAATCAGAAATTTATTTTTGTAGACCAGACACGGCAGGGAAACTACCGGCTGATCATAAGAGAGGATTTATGAAACCCCTTATAGCAATCACAATCGGTGATTTTAACGGAATCGGACCCGAAATCGTGTTGCGATCAATATCAGAACCCGACATTAACGCAATTTGCAAACCACTTCTGGTGGGTCCGTTCGAAATTTGGCAGGATGCTGCCAACTCATACATTCCGGCTGCAAACCTTGTGCAAATTGACGATCCAAAAGCAGTGGATGCCGAATATACAGGTATACCGGTTTTAAATATCGAAGGATATACCGTCAAATCTCTCAGCCCGGGGCGACCGTCACGGAAGGCGGGCACCGCAGCCGTTGATGCGGTTAAAATGTCACTTGATATTTGTCAAAACGGGTATGCACATGCCATGGTAACTTCTCCGGTTTCGAAAGAGTCTATCAATCTTGCGGGACATTCCTATGTCGGTCATACCGATATGCTAATGGACTTAACAGGAACAGAGGCAGTAACGATGGTGATGGTAGCAGGGAGTTTTCGGGTTGGTCTTGTTACCGTACATGTTCCAATTAAAGCGGTTGCAGAGACAATTACCGAACGTGAATTTATGCTGAAAACGAAAACGGCTATCGACAGTTTAAAAAATGATTTCAACATCGTTGATCCGCGTGTTGCTGTCCTTGGACTAAATCCACATGCCGGTGAAAGCGGCTTACTCGGCGACGAAGAGAAAGAGGTTATAACACCAACTATCAAGCGGCTTGCCAAAGAAGGTTACATCGTTGAAGGGCCTTTCCCTGCCGACGGTTTCTTTGGCGCGAAATTACATCACAACTTCGATCTCGTTATGGCAATGTATCATGATCAGGGTTTGATCCCATTAAAGCTTGAAGGATTTGAATTCGGCGTTAACTTCTCATCAGGATTACCCGTTATTCGAACGGCACCCGATCACGGCACAGCGTATAACATCGTCGGGCGAGGTATTGCTAATTTAACAAGTATGACAGAGGCTATAAAGCTTGCTGTGGCGGTTACACATAACAGGGCGTCAAAGACAAAATAATCGTATGGTAAGTTTATCAAACGTATCAGTAACCTATGAAAGAAACCAGGTGCTCGAGAACGTAAATCTCACCGTGCATCAGGGTGACTTCGTCTTTCTGGTCGGCAGAACCGGCACCGGAAAGAGTTCGCTCTTAAAGTTATTGTATATGGATGTACCCCCGGCATCCGGCTCCGTGACAATCGGTGAGTACTCATCGGATTCCATACGAAAAAGAGATATTCCCTATCTAAGACGTACCATCGGTATAATATTTCAAGATATGAAATTACTTGAAGACAGAAATGTCTACGATAATGTTGCATTCGCATTACATGTTACCGGTGCAAAGCGAAAATCAATTAAACAGCGTGTGCTGCGGGCGCTGGCGGATGTCGGATTGAGTCACAAGCGCAGCAGTATACCTCATGAACTATCGGGCGGGGAGCAGCAGCGGGTAGGCATCGCCCGCGCACTGGTAAATGAGCCATGGCTTCTTGTTGCGGACGAACCTACGGGTAATCTCGATCCGTCCACTTCAAACGATCTCCTCGATATGCTGATCCACATCAACAACCGGGGGACTGCAATTTTAATGGCAACACACAATTACGATATGGTGAGACGAACACCTGCCGCCCGCATACTCCAAATACGCGACCGGCAGGTTGTCGAAGTTGAGATGAGAAAGTAGAATAATTAAACGTCTATCAC
The DNA here is from genome assembly GCA_003560935.1 of Ignavibacteriales bacterium. Taxonomy (GTDB): domain Bacteria; phylum Bacteroidota; class Ignavibacteria; order T3Sed10-11; family T3Sed10-11; genus T3Sed10-11. Next base: position 1,434 of record PWJF01000308.1, on the reverse strand, counting down.
GATATTCCCGCCGCCATCCCGGGGGCGTGTTTCATTAAACTTCTTTACTTCTTCATGCAAATTACGCGCGATCTCTAAGAATTTCTTCGTGTGTTCGGAATCCGGTTCAAGTACCACGATCGGTTTCCCGGTATCTCCCCCCTCACGAATCTTCGTATATAACGGTATCTCGCCTAGGAATTCAGTTCCAAGACCTTCTGCGGAACGCTTACCGCCGCCGTAACTGAATATTTCTTCGCGATGTCCGCACGACGGGCAGATAAAATAACTCATATTTTCAATGATGCCATATACCGGAACATTGACCCGCGCAAACATCTTCAATCCTTTACGAGCATCGGTTAGAGCAATATCCTGCGGCGTCGTTACAATCACCGCACCGGTTAATGGGATCGACTGCACCAATGTCAACTGGATGTCACCGGTACCGGGTGGAAGATCGAATACAATATAATCAAGATCGCCCCACTCGACATCCGACATGAATTGGCGAACCGCGCCGCTCGCCATTGGACCTCGCCAGATCATCGCCTGGTCTTCATCGACCAAAAACCCGATGGACATCACTTTAATGCCGTGCGCTTCAAGCGGACGCAGTTTCTGATTGTCGACGACTGGTTTCTCATTGATGCCGAGCATCAACGGTGCACTCGGACCATAGACGTCCGCATCGATCAATCCGACAGAGTGTCCCTCTTTCGCAAGGGCAACCGCAAGATTAACGGCAACGGTTGATTTTCCGACCCCTCCTTTGCCGCTTGCAACTGCTATGGTATTTTTAACGCCGGGTAATAATGCTTGTTGTTGTGATTGAGGTGCTTGTTGTGTCATGGTTTAGAATAATTCAAAATTTTACAAATAAAAACATGTAATGTTTTAACGACATATAAATTATCATCGTTCCATTTACTTCATTAGATAACACCGAGTTCCTTACCGGTTCGTTCGAATGCTTCGAGTGCACGGTCAATATCCTCACGCGACAAAGCTGCCGATATCTGCGCACGTAAACGGGCTTCACCTCGCGGTACTACCGGGAACCAGAGTCCCTTGATATACACTCCTTCAATCAACAGCTCTTTGCTCATATCCATTGCAATCGCCGCGTCACCGAGCATAATAGCCACAATGGGATGTGTTCCATCAATTATTGTATACCCGAGATTTTTTATTTCTTTTCTGAAATAGTCAGTGTTTCGATGCAGCTTATCGACCAGCGAGGTATCCTTTGAAAGAAGATCGAACGCTGCCATTGCGCCAAAAATTATCGACGGAGGCAGAGAGTTAGAGAAAGTGTACGGACGCGATTTCTGCCGGAGATAATCGATCATTTCTTTACCCGCGCTAATGTATCCGCCGGCGGCGCCGCCGATTGCTTTGCCGAGGGTACCGGTCAGGACATCAATTTTACCGAACACGCCCGTTTCTTCGGGT
>PWJF01000025.1 GCA_003560935.1 Ignavibacteriales bacterium | reverse complement strand
GTATCGACCTTTACAAGCGGCTCTGTCGTATGATGACACAATATGCATGCTTCCGCCTTGATATCGACGTGAGCCGGATCATCAGGACGGGTTGAAAATGTTATGTCCCCTTCCTTATTGTAATACCGGATCCGATCGATTCCCTGCTCCTGTCCGATAGTTCTCATGATCGTATATGCATCTTCCCGGTGATCGGCAAGCATTGCATGCCAGGTAGCGCTGGTGATGCTTTTCGATAGCTGCTCCGCTCCCTCGATCATCGTGTTGATAATCTGACTTTCTTCTCTTTTAATACTTATGTATCCGGTTACCCCGGTAACAATAACAATGATAACCGTCAGAGAGAGGATAAGTTGTAATGATAATTGCTTTGGCATAACACAAACCTTTCCAAACGTAATCTCCCACTAAAATTACTGCAAATTATATACCACGAAATTAATGGGAATAATGTCGAATTCCACGCAGTTTTTGGTCATTATTCCTATTTTTAGGGTGAATTGAACCCGTTGATTTCCAAATTATGGAATTAAAGGAAAGATAATTCAGGATATTAAGGCAGGGTCGATCCGGGAAAAAGCATCCGGAAGGAGAAGAAATCCGCTTTTCCGGTACAATGCACCTTCCGTAAGCTCAAGTGCGAGAAATTCTTCGTCCGCAATAGTGAAATAAACCTCAAGACCGAATTCATTCCGCGCGGGGAGAAAACCGAAACGTTTAAAATAATTTCCGCACTGCAGCGAAACGCACGATGTAAACCCGGCGACCTTTGCCCTCTTTAATGCCTCTTCAAGCAGCATCTTCCCTACCCCTCTTCCACAGCTCGCTTCCCGCACACAGAACGGCTGCACAATAAGCGCCGGTAATATTTCATTCGCAGTTCGTATGCCGATTCTTGATAGAAGAATATAACCGGTTATATCTCCCTTATCTTCCGCAACGAGAGATAATTCGGAGATGAATGTATCGGAGTTTCGGATTGCTTCAAAGAAGTCCGCCTCGTTCGTGCGATCGTAGCACGAGAGAAGCAGCGATTTAATAGCGGCGATGTCGTCGGTAGTTGATTGGCGGATGGTGGGCATTGGGGGGTGTGTCTTTTCAGTCATGCTGCTACTTTAGATTTTTATTTCTTCTGTTCTCCATGCACACACCCCTAACCCCTCTTAATAGAGGGGAACAGCCGCACATGGCCTTCTACAATTATGAATCTGAATTGTTCTTTTCAAATTCATCTATATATAATTCAACATTTTTTATCACCGCACCGATATCCGTCAACACTGCTTCATCACTAAATCTCATCACATGCAAACCGAGTTTTATTAGATCCGATTCTTTCTTTACATCGCGTTCATATACTTCTGAAAATCCATGTGTTCTTCCATCCAATTCAATTACGAGTCGTAACCGATGACAGAAGAAATCTACAATATATTCGCCTATAGGTTTCTGCCGATGAAAATCATATCCCCGCATTTGTTTACCGCGTAGATACTTCCATAGTCTCTTTTCAGCGGATGTAGCGTTGTTACGCAATTCACGGGCAAGTTCTTTTAGTTTCGGGTTGTAGTGGATTTTCATTGTGGTGTAGATAGATTATATTTTCTGCTATTATCCATGCACACACCCCTAACCCCTCTTAATAGAGGGGAACAGCCGCATGTGGCCGTAATGAAAAAGTATGCGAGGAACTCCCCTCTAACAAGAGGGGTAGGGGGTGTGTTTCTAAATAGCACGCAATGATCAAATCAACTTCTCCGCCATTGATCAAATACACACATCCCCCTCACCATGCATCCATGCAATCACGCAATCCCGATTATGTATCTTTCGTATACTTCACCGTACAACCATACGGACGTGTTGTTGGTGTTTCAACCGTTTTTCCGGAGAGTACCTGATCCAATGCAACCTGGAAATACTGAACACGTTCGGCATATGGTTCGCTGCCGCGCGGATCGTCGTCGATGGCGCCGTTGTAGCGGAGAATGCCTTCTTTGTCGATGATATACATCTGCGGTGTGGTCTGAGCATTGTAGGCGCGACCCACGCTGACGTCAAGATCGACAAGCTGACCGCGGTATGCTGCGTTCCACTCGGCGAAAATATCGTTCAAGCTCTCATTCGTTTCATAATCGCGATGCCCGGGATGCGTCGTATTAACCGCAAACCACACAACGCCTTTTTCACCGTACTTCCGCTGCAGCGCAGGCATCAGATCGTCACGGTAATGACGAACGACAAAAGGACAATTCGGATTTGTCCATTCAAGAACCACTACTTTCCCGTGGTAATCCGAAAGATTGTGAGTTTTTCCGTTTGTATCTTTTAATGTAAAATCGGGTACTTTTTCACCGATTTCCGGCCCGTTTGCAAATGCAGCAAACGACAGAACTAATATACTTACCGTTATAATCATGAGTCGTTTTACCATGTCGTTATTCTCCTCAGTTGATCTTGATCGGTTACTGGTTGCTGGTTACTTGTTACTTGTTACTGGATAATCATTGATACCGGTTCGTTGAATTGATACGCAGTACCGTTTATGAATAAGAGGCCGCTGACTTCAGATACTGCAGACGATTCCGAATACGGTCGAAGTGTATACGAGATACTATGATCGTTAACCTCAATATCTTTATGGGATAGTATAAAATCGGTTACCGGTCCCGGGAAAAAATCATGAACCCGATCTCCCTCGAGTTGAATAATAATGTAAATTCTTCCCTGTTCTTTGCGTGATTCGACTGATGTGATCCGTGTAGGGGCGCGGTCGAGGGATTCGGGAATTTTATTTTTATACCGGTTGAATATCTCAGGCGACGGTTCAAATTCATTCAGATTTAATTCCGCCGCTCCGTCTTCAAGGATGCAGCTTTCTTTACAAACCATCCAGGATGCCTCTACCGAGATGACCGGATTTGTCCTGCCGTCCACGATTGAAGCGGGTGTAATTTTTGCAAGCAGCAAAGCTTCGTCTTTAAATCCGAACGATATCAAACCCTGTGTATCGAACCGTTCCGGAGTCGGATAGATTAATTCACTAATCGTAAATCCCTCCGGAATATCCCACCGTACATCGACTGGTACTCCGGCATCGCCGGGGTTTTCCCAATAGATATACCAATCCGGTTCCATATCGAAATAAATTCCGATGTAGAATGGTTCAGATATGTCGTTGGTTTCGGTGAGAAGTGAGATTTGGGCTATGTTATTTTCGTTCGCAAATACTGACAACGATATAATGAGCACCGCGATACAGCCTACTATCTGTTTCATCCATTATCTCTGCTTTTTCATCGTCTGTTATACCTGTAGTGCGGGACGCCGTCCCGCAGCATGGCGACTGCACAATCCGCCACGAAAACCACGTACTCCTAAAATTGTGCTACACTCAGAGAATCGCCACAGCGTGCCGATTTACAATTTAATTCTGTAGTGCGGGACGCCGTCCCGCAGCATGGCGACTGCACAATCCGCCGCGAAAACCACGTACT
>PWJF01000398.1 GCA_003560935.1 Ignavibacteriales bacterium | reverse complement strand
TCTGATTTGTGATCGGGGCTGATCTCCGCAACGCCGACTTTTAAGTACTCGTGTTCTTTTGCCAGATCGTTGACGTCGAGGATGATCTCCTCATCGGCTTCAAGCGAACCTTTCTTGCGGCAGTATATCGAGTATTGTTTTCCTTTTTCTGTTCGTGAGTAATAGTAATAATCGTCGATCTTCTCCGGGACCGATAAATCGGTCTCCTTGATCCTGCCGAGCATCTCGTCATATAATCGTTTTTGCAGCGGTTCGGTTTGCTGCATTACCTGTTTGGTGTAATCGTTTTCGCCGTTAAGGTACTGTATAACTTCCGGATTTTCCTTTTCGCGTAGCCAGTAATAATCGTCGATGCGAGTATCTCCGTGTAGCGTCAGTTTATGCGGCCGTTTTTGTGCAATAGGCGGTTTGATGTCGCGATTTGTTAACGGTAGTGACGGCATTTCTATATGTTTCCGGTTTGGTGTTTCGGGTTTAAGGTAAACAACAATTTAAACAATCCGTTTATCGAATGCTATAGGAGGGAGGGAAAAGTTGCACCACAGACTCACCGGAGTTTTGCACGGTGAGTCTGTGGTATCGGGAAATGCTTAGTTGAAAAGATCGTCGGAAAGTCCGGTGTTTACCTGTACTTCCTGAACTTCAATAACGATCTCGAACGCATCGCCTTCAAGCATTTTTTCGTATTGCTCAAGTTGTGGCCGCATCATATTTTCCACCATTTGACGCTGCTGTTCCGGCATTTGTTCAAGTTCACGTTTCATTTCCGCCATGGCTTCACGGGCTTCTTCTCTTTCCTCGGGTGAGATTGCGGCGTCCATGTCGCCGAGTTCCATAACGGTTTTAAACGGCAACAACATTCCTTCTACGCTGCGGTAATCGAGAAACCGTATCACCGGCTGCATCATTTGTTTCTGACCGGGTTCCATTTCAACCTCAACATCGAATTTCATTTTACTCATGACCCACTTATCGGCATCGACATATAAATATGCATTTTTAGGATGGTCGGTCTCTCCCGGCTCTGCGATCGGCTCCAGGTCGGCTACAAACAATACATGAGTGCGAATGCCGTCAATAGTCTCGGTACCTTCATAGCGCGCACTTTGTTTTAAATAACGAAATATGTTATCGTCAAATAATTCACTATGTCCCATTGTTGATGATGAAGCAGCCTGACCGTCAAACTGTTCCATACCTCTCACTTGAACACGCGATTTGAATACAGGGCGTCCATCTACATACGTTTTCTTGTACTGTGCCGTGTACATATCGGTAACAACGGTGTAGTCGTCAATATTCTGGATTCCTCGTTCATGAGTCTCCAACATATTATTGAGCACTTGTGACGCCGTCATCTGTGCATAGAGAGCCGATGTGCCAAAGAGTGTGAGAAAAATTACAGTGGCAGTATACATGAATCGTGAATACATGGTGCTCCTCCTGGATTTATAGTTTTGTCTAAATATACTAATATATATGCAGTAAAGGGGATCATTCTGGAATAAAACCTACCATATTAACAAGGATACAAATATTCCGGTCAAATGTCAATTTCACCTACCAGAGCTTGCTTTCCGGATTGTTCCATGTCAGGTAGCGATCCAATCCGAACGATCGTCCGGCAGCTCGAGACGTCCCATGAGCGGCCCGGCGGATGTATACCACCCGAGTTTGCCGAGAACCATGGTGAAGAGGAATAACGCGGATAACGGACTAAAACTATGATTTCAGTATTTCATGTAACTGGGTGAGTAATGAATGTGTGGAATACGGTTTTTCAAGGTATCCGACGATCGGCGGCTGCAAATGCTTGAAGCGCTTTTGCATCTCTTTCGAACCCGTCGTGATAAATATTTTGACGTTTGGATTCGTTTCTTGGAGGGATTTGATTAGTTGTTCGCCTCGTAAATACGGCATATCGCTGTCAGTTAACACAAGATCTATATTGTGTTTATGCTCTAGATAGGTTGCTAAACCTTCCGTCCCGTCTTTTGCAATCATCACATCGTAATTGTGACTACGCAATATTTCTGAAATCATCTCGCAAACTGCAGCCTCATCGTCGATGACTAAGAGACGCTCACCATTACCCATGGGCATAGTTTCCTCTTTGAGCTCTTCTTTGACCGGAGGTGCTTCGGTGACTGGGAAATATAAACTGAAGGTACTGCCGCGTCCTTGTTCGCTATCGACTCGTACATATCCATTGTGATTGCGAAGTATATATTCAACCGTTGTGAGTCCGAGGCCGGTACCTTTTCCTTCTTCTTTCGTTGAAAAGAACGGACGGAACAATTTGTCTTTTATATCCTCGGGAATGCCACTCCCGGTATCCGATATCGAGATGGAAACATATGAACCATGCTGTATCTCCGGATAATGGTGTTCATTATCAGCGTCGATTGTAATATTTTCGGTCTGTATTCGTAGTACACCGCCATCCGGCATAGCATCGCGGGCATTGACGCAAATGTTCAATATTGCCTGATGAACCTGCGTTGCATTACCGGAAATATTACTGAGATCGTTCGGTATATCGGTCTCGATCTGGATCGTTTTTGGGAACGTCGCTCGCATTATCTGTCCGATCTCACGAATAAGATAACGTGGTTGAATCGCAAGATGTTCTCCGTGGACACCGCGGGAAAATGTCAGGATCTGATTCACCAGATCGGCGCCTCGCTGTGCGCTTGATTTTACTATCTGGATAAACCGGGAACCCTTATCGTCGTCCATAATATTGTGTAGCGCTTCAACGGAGAGCAAAATCGGAGCAAGGATATTATTCAGGTCGTGAGCAATACCACCTGATAATGTCCCGATGCTTTCCATCCGCTGCGCTCGAAGGTATTTTGTCTCCAGTTCTTTTCTATCCGAAATATCGATGAGTGAAATTATGCTTTGCTGCGTACCCGGCAGGAATGCAAGGGTGGCAAGAACATGACGCGTATGGTTTTGATTGGTTATAAATCTGAATTCATAACTTGCCGCTAAATCGTCGTCGTTATTCTTCCGCTGGCGGTGATACTCTATTATTTTTGCCAGATCTTCTTGTTCAATGAAGTTTATCCACTTTTGCCTCCCCTCGATATCGCTTTTATCAAATTCGGACAGCTCGACGAATTTTTCGTTTACCAATGAGACGGTCAAATCTTCTTCCAGAATGGCAATAGCCGTTCCGGTGTTCTCAAATACCGTACGGTACCGGCTCTCGGATTGATATCGCAGCTCTTCGGATATTTTAAGTTTTTTGATATTACCGATGATGAGAAAAAATAGAATGATCGAAGTTAACAGGATGAAAAACCATCCTTTATACGTCTGCAGAAGAGCGTACTCTGAAACGGTATCCGGATCGAATATAGATATGAGAAGTTTATCCGAGAAGGCGATCCAGAGTGAACCGAGAATCGCGTATATGATAGTGATCCGTAAAGCTACGGAAATATTGCCGTACCCCTTGAACAGTTTGTCAAGTACTCTCACAAGTTCCCCCGCTGGTTGTTTTGTTTATGTAATTATCTGAGCGATGATATGGTTATGCATTGTTCTCCGGTCTCTGGATTGAAAATGCGTAATTATTTTTATTTATGCAAGTATTTGTAGATTTTCCCGGACCATTGAAAAAGGTATTGTTTTTTGTGCATCCGGGTTAATGTGTTTGAAAGGATAGCAAGTACCGGCAGCTCAAGAAGAGCACCGATTACCAGCACCGTTGCAATATGAGGACGGTGCGGAAATACCGAAGCAGCGATAGCAAGCGCGAGCGGCGAGTTCCGGGCAAGTGTGGTGAGAAGCAGGGAGGTCCGGTCGTTACCGGCAATTTTTAAGAGGCGGGATACGAGAACGACAATCGCGCTTGTAAGAGAGAAAAATATTCCGAGCGGCAGCAGAAGACGCAGCATGATGTCTCCCTGCTCAAGCATTGCGATGCCACGCGAAGCGAACATCGAGGTGATTGCAAGACACAGAAATATGATTTGCAGGGGAGAAGCGAGAGGAAAATATTTTTCACGTACGTGTTCGATGTCTTTCCGGCGTGCAAGCGCCATCCGCACTATTAATGCCAATGCAAACGGAATTACAAGCACGCGTAGGATGGAATCGAATATTGAAAGTACATCGATACCGATCACTTCACCGAAAAAGACGGAGAGATAAACCGGCAGTAAAGCGAGTTGCAGAAAAAGATTCCACGGCAGCAGTGAGAGCGCAAGCGGTACGTTGCCGCGTGAGAGTCCGGTGAATACGAGATACCAGTCCGTGCACGGTGTTGCCAGCAACATCAGCAATCCGATGCGGAACATCGGTGAGTCGGCGAGGAAGAGCACCCCGAGTAAATAGGCAACCACAGGAGTTACAATGAAATTAATAATGAGTGCCGATCCTGTTACTTTAAAAGAGCGGAATGCCTTTACCAGGTTGCCAAACGGCATTGTAAAGAAGACAAAGAACAGCATTATCTGCAATGCCGGTACAATAGCCTGCGCACCGAAATGACGGAGGGTATCGTACGGAGCAGCCACGAGACCCATCAGTACGGCGGCGAATATGAGAAGGGGTTGGAGTTTTTCGGGTTTGGACATGAATGTTATTTACACACCTCTATTCCATCACAATTTCATTCATGACAGTCTCGATATACTCCATCACATTGTTCTCAAGTATTTGAAGCGGAACGCTCCCGTTTAGTAAGACTGCATCGTGGAATTCCCGGACGTCAAAATTATCGCCTAACGTTTCTTCGGCAAGAGTGCGCAGGTTACGGATTTTCAATTCACCCGTTTTATATGCGAGCGCCTGTCCGGGCCATGCGATATACCGGTCGACTTCGGTCGTAATGTTATGAATCGTAAGCGCACTGTTCTGAGCCATAAAATCGATGGCTTCCTGCCGCGTCCATCCGAGATAATGCATTCCCGTATCGACGACCAGACGCAATGCGCGCCACATCTCGTACGTCAGTCGGCCGAAGTTGCTGTACGGATCGTTATAAAATCCGACCTCAAGTCCGAGCCGTTCGGCATAGAGCGCCCAACCCTCGCTAAAGGCGGTAAACCCGTAAAACCTGCGGAAGGAAGGGAGTCCTTCGATTTCCTGCTGCAGAGCGATTTGCAAATGATGACCGGGGACTGCTTCGTGTAGTGAGAGTGCTTCCACTTCATACAGCGGACGGCTTCTAAGATCGTACGTGTTGACGTAATAATATCCCGCTCTGGTACCATCGCCTGCCGGTCGGGAGTAATATGCAGTCGTCGTTCGCGGGGCGATGTAATCGGGAACGGGTCTAATGCCGTACGGCATGCGCGGCAGTGTTTTGAATAACCGGGGTAGCTCGCCGTCCATTTTTTTACAGGCATAAGCGACTTCCCTCATCAGCTCTTCCGGTGTTTCTGCATAGAACTGCGGATCGGTCCGGAGAAATTCGACGAATTGATCGAAGCTTCCCTCGAAGCCGGTCTCCTCGATTACCTCTTTCATTTCACCGCGAATACGCTCAACCTCTGATAGTCCGGTTTGGTGAACTTCTTCGGGAGTAAGATCGAGCGTGGTAAAGCGCATGACGCGGTGTTCGTAAAACCGTCTGCCGCCGGGAAGATGTATCGATCCGATCTCTTCGCGTGCCGAGGGAATGTATTCGTCGAGTATAAATTCGAGAAAGAGTTCATAACCGGGAACGACCGACCGGACGATCGCTTCGGTTCCCTCCGTAGTCAATCTTTTCCGGTCTTTGACCGGGATATGGTCCGGGAACGATTCGAAAGCCCGGAACAGCAGGCTTTCGGTCGGATCGTCGACAATATGCGGTTCAATGGCTTTGTCCGCATCTTCGAGGACAATTCGCGGCAAGGTGAATCCGTTCCGGACTCCTTCGCGCATGAGCTCGACATGTTGTCGTGAATATTCTCCGAATCCGTTCAACCGGGCGATGTAATTTTCATAATCACGAACGGTATTGAGCGGAACACGTTCGGATAATTCCGGAAACGAAATGTGAAATCCGCTCCGGTTTGTTATCGGCAGGTAGTACGTTTTAAATTCAAGCTCGCCGATTTGCTCGTTGAGAATTTGAATAAAAAAGTCGTAACTTATCGCGTCCTGGCCAGAGAATTCCTCACGGGAAATTTCTTCTGTTCGGCGGAGAAAATCCCGCAGGCGCTGTTTGTGCCGTTCGTACCGCTCCACCGTGACGACGGGGAGCCGGTCGTTGTAACGGTGAACGCCCGCGGATGTGGCGAAGAGGGGATTTTGTTCGAGCGAGTATTCCCAGAATTCGCCGAAGAGTGCGTCGAGTTGAGATTCTGCCGGATTGGGGTAGAGAGCTGAAAACGTAGAGCACAAAGCGATGCAAACGGCGGCAAGGATGAGAACGGAGCGATTCATGGGTTCCTCCCTTGTAATAATTTTGGTAATCTGATTCAAGATTATAATAATAAATTCGGTAAAATTCCAAATCTCAAATCACAAATCTCAATCGTCTTTTATTAATGCGGGACTGAATATACGGTCATTGCTATTTATTTGTAATTTGATTATTGTGATTTGGAATTTCATTCAACTTATATGCAAACAAACCTCGCAATATCCGTTCCATCAGATTTCTCATTTCGTGCAGCGGTTTACTCCCACGGCTGGTGCATGCTCGAGCCGTTTTCCGTAATCGAAGAACCATTCTCATTATCGTATGCAGCCATGGTCGATTCGGTGCCGTTGGAATTTATGATCGTGGAAAGGTCATCCGGAGAACTATCCGTTCGGTTGCAGTCGGCAAACACACTGACGCGAGCGCAGCACAGGCAGTGCAGGACGTTGGTCAAAAGTGTACTGAGAATCGACGAAGAATTCGATTCATTCTATCGCCTTATACATAAAGAACCGGGATTACGCTGGATCAGAAAATCCCGCGCAGGACGAATGCTGCGCAGCGGCTCGTTTTTTGAAGATTTAATCAAAGTCGTATGTACGACAAACTGTTCGTGGGCGTTGACGACGATCATGGTGAACAATTTATGCGGATTACTCGGAGAAGCCGCTCCTTCGGGGAAGAAAACCTTCCCTTCTCCCCGGGCGATTGCCGGAATATCCGAGTCTTTTATGCGTAAAGAAATCCGCGCCGGCTATCGTGCTCCGTATATAATAGAGTTAGCCGAAGCGGTCGCCTCGGGTAAACTCGATGTCGAACGATTTCGATATAACAACAGACCGGCGGACGAGCTCTACCGGGAGCTGGTCTCATTAAAAGGAGTGGGGCCGTATGCAGCCGAGAGCTTGCTGAAACTCGTCGGCAGGTACGATCACCTCGCACTCGACTCGTGGACGAGAAAGAAGTATTACGAACTCTATCACAACGGCAGACGCGTGACCGATAAAACGATCGCCAGGCGATATGGTAAATACGGTGAATGGGCGGGACTCGTGTTCTGGCTTGAGATGACGAAGTATTGGTATGATGAGAAGTTCCCGCTGTAAGATAGTTCATTATTATCAGTCGTTTTTATTTCAATCCTTCCAAATTGCAGTTTAACAAATTTGTATATATATTCTTAACATAAGTCAACACAGAGGAATAGCAATGACTGACGAATTAAGAGAAAAATTAAAAAAAATATTGAAGAAAGATTTAACGGATGTGGATGTGAAAGCCGAACTATCTTATCTTCTGGATCCCTGGGAGGAGGCACGGGGAATTTTAAGAAACAAAAATATCAATCCTCTTCGCACGCAGAAAAGCATACGAAGTGAATTGGAACGAAATAGATGGAAGCTCTAAAAATTAAACCTGTTACTAATAAATTAAAGTCGTAAAACTAAAAGTTGGAATCCTTTATTATATATGATATAATAGTTTATTAAGTCTTACTTCCTCTTATCGTTGTATTTGGGTTTAGATCTCGAGATAACTCCCGACTCAGTTTTGTTAGCTTCCTCGATGCTTGACTTGTGGAAGCTGCTCAGTAAGAAAAGCCTCAATTTCATCTTTCTTCAATCTGAGAAGGCGATATATTCCAAAGTCCAGATCTGAGAGGTCAAACTGGAAAAGATCGCGTAGGAGAATTTGTAGTTTATTAAGGGATGTCATTTTGTTAAATTATTAATAAATAAGAGTTTGCGTAATATATATATATATAGTTTAAGAGTATTTTTTATCAGTATCTTGACAATTACTGTTGTGATGTATTATATTACATATAGATGATATAGCTCATCAACCACGTGTTGAAGGAGTTAAGAAGCCGTTCATCCCGACTTGTCGGTGTGAGCGGCTTCAGCTTTTTTATAGGCTTCGTACTCTCTTTGTTTTTTACGGCGTTGGTGGTCATATTCAAGCGTAAAAGCCGTCCATGGAAGCAAGTAATCCTTGCGTTTTGCTAACACAATTAGATAATCCGGCTCATTTTCTCTTTCAAGCCATATACAAATCCGTTGTTCTCTTTTTCTTATCTGTACCCAAACTTTAAGTTTCCATCTGTCGCAATTATCGATCGTTGGTTTCGCCCAGGGTATTCTCTCACATCTTCTAAGGTCGGGAACTCGATTCTTTTCATCCACTCCCTCGTGAGTCATATGGTAGAACGTATACTCTTTTCCATCTATTATAGGATGCCGTTTCAAACCTAGCCTGATACCACGAAATACGGGTTTATTAATAACAAAGTCTTTTTTGAATATATCGTAAACTGCACCAATGTATGAACGCCAATCTCCGTTAAAATCTTCAAGAAGTATTAAGTTTGGCAATTGATTAGTTTTATCCGTCATTTTCCAAACGTTTTTGTGGTTGCCAGACAAATATGTTTGTTTTCGGTTCTCTCGGGAGTGTCGAATGTAGCAGAGAATACTTTGATCGTTGGCGAATTCTTTCGATAATTCGAAGTTTCGCAGTACTTGTTCTCAGTCCCCTGTGAACATAAGATATTGCACCCGTTAGCAAATCCGCAACCTGTATAAGTTCCACCTCCCTTGCTCGCACCTGTTGAATAGATTTTATTATTCGTCTTGAGAAATCATATTTACTGTTCCGTAATACCTCTTCGAGCTTTCTAACTTTAATTATACTTTTTGTATCCTTAATATCGAGATAGATATAATATGTATGATCCGGCAAGAATATAATATTGAGTAATTGAAAGTACATCTTATAATAGAAGTCGTCGTGTGTTTGGCCAAAAGCTACGTGATTGAGTATCATCTTATCAGGAATTACGAGAGCGCGAAAAGAAATATCATCATCATCGTAGAAAAAGTCGATTATGTCGAGATAAAATTCTGCAAGACCGGGCGAGATCTTATTCCATTTAATTTCAAAATTACCAGGTAAACCGTGTTTTCCCTTGATTTCACGAATCCTTTTAAATATATCTTTGGAATTATCCCTTGGGCACCAAACCGCACCGAGTGCCATTGATTTCTGTCTATCATTTTCTAAATGGCAGCTTTCATCGCAGTATATGTTATATTCACCAATCACTTGCAGGTCCCGATATTTTATTCTGTTAAATTATAAGGGTTGTTAGATGAGTTGAAAACATCACACTAATGAATAAAGTATCAATAAATGAAAACTTATGCAACCTATAGGGTATGCAGAAATCTGATAAATAAATATCAATTTTATGACCTGCTTCCCTTCTCCCGGTATCTCCTGATCGCCCAACCCTTTCCCTCCGTATACAGATCCGATAACCGGTTCGGTGCGTCTATATAATAGAGATAAGTAGGGAAGTACACCTGATGCACGATATATTTCTCTTTTGCACGTTTAATGAAATCCCAATCCTCGGCATAGTCAAGATTACGAAAACCGCCAAGCGCATGGAATACCGAAATTTTCCCGAACAGCGTACCCGATACGAAACAATCGCTCAAATGAATTTTCTGGCCGGGATGTTCCATATCCATGACATACTGACGTTCCTCCGGACCCTGAGGGTCAAGTCCGCCCCAGATTACATCAACATCCGGATTTTCTTCGAGGTAGTGAACCCGTTTTTCGATATGTGCCGGCAGGTATTCGTCGTCATCGTCTATTAATGCAAAATAAGTTCCGGATGCCCGTTCAATCGCATTGTTCCTGCTTTGTGCGAGTCCCTTATTCAATTGATGAACCGGAATAATGCGCGGCTCTTGTTGTGCGTATCGTTCGATGACAGTTTTGGTCTCATCTGTGCTTCCGTCGTTTACGATGATGAGTTCCCATGCGGGATATGTTTGAGATAAAACGGATTCAATTGCCCGGGGAAGCAGACCGGCCCGGTTGAATGTGCACAGTATAATAGAAACGGTTTGCGTTTTCATTTGTGTCCGGTTTTGAGTATTTTTGTATTAATGAATTCAGCTTTTAAAGATAAATGTCGATTGGCCGCGGAATACACGGATTATATTTATGGATACATCCGTGAAATCCGTGGCTATGTTTAATGAAATATAGTTTTAAATGTCAATCCGATAATGAAAAAATATACATTAAAAAAATCAATTTTTCAGAAAGAACCGCAAAAAACATCCCGTCAGTTTCAGGTCGATTATAAAAATGAGCTGAATCCGGCGCAATATGAAGCGGTTGCATCGGTGAACGGTCCGCATCTTATAATTGCCGGAGCGGGAACGGGAAAAACGCGGACGATCGTATTCCGCGTTGCGTATCTGGTCGAGCTCGGTGTGCGCCCGGAATCGATCCTCCTGCTGACATTTACCCGGAAAGCCGCACAGGAGATGCTTCGACGTGCGGCATCGATTCTCGATTCACGGTGTGAAAAAGTGGCGGGAGGTACGTTTCATTCATTTGCAAACACGATTCTGAGAAGGTATGCCACGCTGTTCGGGTTCGATTCCGCGTTCACCATCCTCGATCAATCGGATGCGGAGGATGTAGTAAATCTGCTTCGCACGCAATTGAAACTCGATACCCGGAAGCGCCGGTTCCCGAAAAAACAACTGCTCTTTTCGCTGTTCTCACGGTCGGTCAATACGCAGGAAACGGTAAAGGAGATATTGACCGAAGATTATCCGCAGTACCTGCCGGAGCTTGAGGTGATAACAAATCTTCAGAAGAGTTATACTGAATACAAACACCGGTACAATCTGATGGATTACGACGATCTACTCGTTCATATGAAAACCCTGCTCGAAAAAAATCAAAAGGTACGGGATGAGCTTTCCGACAGATATAAATATATTATGGTCGATGAGTACCAGGATACGAATCGCATTCAGGCGGATATTGCGGACTTGCTTGCATCGAAGCACCGCAATCTCATGGTCGTCGGCGACGATTCGCAGTCGATATACTCGTTTCGCGGTGCGACGGTGCGGAACATCCTCGACTTTCCCGACCGGTATACATACTGCCGCGTGATCACGCTCGAAGAAAATTATCGCAGCACTCAATCGATACTCAATGTCGCTAATGAGATTCTAAAACAGGCGCGGGAGTAAATAATATTGGAAAAAATTCCAAATAACAAATTACAGATCTCAAACAAATACCGAAACACTGCATGGAAACACCGCTTAGAGAGTCTAATCTGAACCCCGATCCCATCGAACAATTCGTACGCTGGTACACCGAAGTAGAGAAACAAAGCGTGGATATGTACGACGCCATGACTCTCGCGACCGCCGATGCATCGGGTATGCCGTCGGCACGCATGGTATTATTAAAAGGATTCGACAAAGACGGATTCGTTTTTTATACCAATTATTCGAGTACGAAGGCACAGGAACTTGAAGCGAACCCCCGGGCATGTCTGGTTTTCTACTGGAAGGAAGTCCAGCGGCAGGTAAGAATATGGGGGACTGTCGAAAAAGTATCACGCGAAGAATCGGAAGCATATTTTCAAACCCGTCCGTATGATAGTCAGCTCGGCGCGTGGGCGTCGCATCAGAGTTCGATCATACCGGATCGCAACGTTTTGGAAAAACGTTTTGAGGAATTAACTCAAAAGTATCCCGAAAATAAAGTGCCGCTGCCGGATTTCTGGGGAGGATACCGGGTTATCCCGGCTGTATTCGAATTCTGGCAGGGGAGACCGAGTCGATTGCATGACAGGATAAAGTATACCAAAAAGGACGAAACATGGGAAATCGTACGGCTCGCACCGTGAAAAAATAGTTAATGGTTGTTGGTTATTTGTTAATGGTTATTGGTTAATTGTTTCTTTGCCCCATGTTTCCGTGGCAAATCTTTCATCGCGCGATTGAAACCATTAACCGATAACAAATAACCATTAACAATTTCCGCAAAAGGCAGATGCGCCTATGACGCAAACCATTCAAACATTCATCAGGAGCATACAATGGCAGATAAATCATCCGACAACGATAGAAAATACGAACAACTCAACGAAGAATTGCCGGGCGAGACCCAATCGAAAGGGTTGCTTTACTGGATTGAGGTGATGGGCAACAAGCTCCCGCATCCGTTCTGGATGTTTGTGTGGATATGTATTCTTGTCGTCATCCTGAGCGCCATCACGGCATTCTATGGCGTCGATGCGACCCACCCCGATACGGGGGAACGGATTGTTGCCGAGAGTTTGGTAACCGGTGACGGGCTGCGCCGGTTCGTTCAGGAAATGGTCACGAACTTTGCTCACTTCGCACCGCTCGGTTTGGTGCTTGTTATGTTGATGGGAGTCTCCATCGCGGAAAGGAGCGGGCTGCTCGCCGTGGTGATGCGCGGTATTGCGTTTGCCGTTCCGAACAAGATCGTGCTGCCGACGATTTTTATGCTCGGGGCATGCGGCAACATCGGATCCGATGCGGGCATTGTGGTTGTACCGCCGATCGCGGCTCTTATATTTTCGAAGATGGGTTTCCATCCCGTCGCGGGACTCGTCGTCGGCTATGCGGGAGCAACTGCCGGTTTCACCGCGAACTTTTTAATTGCGGGTACGGACGTATTGCTCGCCGGAATCAGCACCGAGGTAGCCCGCGATATCGACGGGGGTATAGAAGTAAGCGCAACGGCAAACTGGTACTTTATGATCGCTTCGACGATCATGCTCGGCATTGTCGGAGCATTTATTGCAAAGCGGTATACGATCCCGAGATGCCAGACGTTTGCCGGCGCGGATCAGCTTGTCGATGAAACGGCGGATCCGGCACTTCGGGGCCTGAGTGATACGGAACGAAAAGGTTTAAGATGGGCGGGTGTTACTGTTCTGATATATATTACATTGATTGCATTACTTGTTGTGCCGTCGAACGGAATATTACGCGATCCCGTGACCGGATCGATTGTACCATCACCGTTTCTCAGGGGATTGATTCCGATTCTGTTTTTCTTCTTTGCTTTGCCCGGATATGTCTACGGTAGAATTGTGGGAACAATGAAAAAACCGGACGATGCCCTGCGGGCAATGGAACACGGTATGCGGGAACTGGCGGGTTATATTGTATTGATGCTTGTCGTTGCGCAATTTATAGAACTTTTCAGTTGGAGTCGGATGGATACCATACTTGCTATTCGCGGCGCCGAGTTTTTACAGGCGACGGGATTAACGGGACCGCTTCTTTTTACCATGTACATGATCATTGTT
>PWJF01000138.1 GCA_003560935.1 Ignavibacteriales bacterium | reverse complement strand
TGCTGCTTGTCCTGACTCACCGGCGCCTCGGCGACGATCGCGACCTACTCATCAGTGTCGGTGCCGGCTGGCATACGCATCTCGGTATTCTCGTGGATCACTTAAACGGACGGACGCCGAAAGGATTCTGGGGTGTGCACGGGAAAATGGAGGAGGAGTATGCTGGGAGAATTGGGTAACAATAAATAAGAAGTTGAAATAGAAAAATAATGCTATGCAAACCGCTAATGGACGCGAATTAACGCTAATTCATTGGAGATTTTTAGACTGAAACACTATTATTACATCTTTTCATAGTTGTCCAAGATAATCTCCCAATAGTTTGAGATAATCTAAATTTCTTAGACTGAAATCGATGGGATGCGGGTTGGAGACGATGGCGTGCGTTTTCATTGAAGCCCCGTTGTTCAAGGGCTTCAATGAACGGCTTGCAGCGTCGGATAGGCCATCGTTGCGTTTCGATTTCAGCGCCCTTTTTTGGACACTTTTTTGGGCGAGCAAAAAAGTGTCAAACAGATCGCCACAACGCATTGTGGAAATCAACAACCGGATTTATTCGCCTCTGGCGAATGATTAAAAAACAAATGGATGGGTAATCATCAGAAATGTAGAAAAATGGATCAATGAAGACAATTATCCTTAGCATATTCGATTATCTTGGACAGCAATGGCATCGTTTTACTTATTATCAGCCATCTCATATTAGCGTTCATTTGCGTTGATGCGCGGTTTATTATCATCCATTGCGTAATATCGATTTAAAAAAAATAAACACGGAGAAACAGAATGAAAATTTTATTAACGAGCGTATTTGTCGATGATCCCAGCAAAGCTCACAAGTACTACACGGAAGTATTAGGATTCAAATCCAAACAGTTCGATCCCGATGCGCAGTTAGCCATAATTGTATCGCCGGAAGATCCGGATGGGACCGCATTGCTGCTCGAACCGCGCGGTGATTCATTTGGAAAGACCTATCAGGAGAATGTGTATAATGCCGGATTGCCGATCATAGTCTTCGGTGCAGAAAATGTAGAAGCAGTTAGAAAAGATCTTGAATCCCGGGGAGTCAAATTCCGGGATGATCTTGCAAAACCTGAATGGGGATTGAAAAATCTTTTTGAGGACACGTGTGGGAATTTGATTATGCTTGAAGGGCAGAATACGGCGTGACAACCAAATGTAGCGGAGATCATGATATGAAAATAACAAACGACATAGATGATTCTGGTGGATACTTCCGTCTGGACCTAATTTGTCCAAAATAAAAGCATATCGCACCTCTCTGAGGTGCCCTCTATTTCTTCTTAATGGTGAATTCTACCAACATTACACGCCTCTGGCGTGTAAATTGTCCAATTCTGATGAGTAAAAACCCGTCGGAGACGGGTAATATTGGTAGAAAAAATGAATCATATAACTAAATCGCGCCTCAGCGAGGCGCAATGAAACTTTCCCAATTATAGCCGACTACGGCAATCCATACAACACAAACGGCGCCCACAAAAAAGGATGCGTGCCGAATGCCGAATCGGTACTTATAAACGTTAACTTCGCCTCGCGCAATGCATCCGCTATATTCATACCGTTGTTAATGTTTTTGTAAAATTCGACCATGATCGGATAGGTCGATTCTTCTACGCTCCACAGACTCGCCATAACGTTCCGGCTCCCCGCCGCGAAAAATGCCTGCACTAAGCTGATCAACCCCTCTCCTTCCATATAGCGGCCCAAACCCGTTTCACAGGCGCTCATCGAAACCAGCTCCGCATTAAGGGTGAGAGGGAAGATTTCATATGCATGTAACAACCCATCCTCGCCTTCCTCGCCGGGATTAAGAAGTAAAGCGGAGTAATTCGGGTTCAACTCGTTAACATAGCCGTGCGTTGCAAAATGGATATACCGGTAGTTCGATGCATACCGTTTAAAGGCACTCTCGGTGGCAACATCTCCCGTTAATATTAAAACCTCGTCCGGATCGAAAAATAACGCAATCTCTTCGACCTCCCTCGACGCGGCCGGAAGCGGCGTCATTAAAATATTTCGCAATTGCGGTTCCGTGGATAGTGCGATCAATTTATCCTCGCTCTCCTCCGGCCGGGCAAGCGGATCGCCGAATGCCATCAAAGATTGCAGCGTACCGGTTTCCCGCTCCCGCCGTTCGTGCAATAACGGTATCAAAGCACACGTGGGTAAGTAACTGATAACAAAATCTTCGAGGAGGTATCGACCGGTATCGTCTGCGATAAGCAACTCGAACGGGAGATAGTACAGCGGCCCGTCCGGTACGATGATCAAACGCTCCTTATCATCGATGTATTCTGCCAGCGGTTCGATTAACTCCGCGTACAGTTCCCTGCTCAAATCGATGTCGAACTCCAGACGCAAGAGATCGATCCTCCCCTCCTTTACATCTTCAAACGGAATCCGCAGCCGTTCGACTGCATAGCGGAGCTGTTCGTTTATGACGGATAGTTTTATAATATCGGCATTTCCGGAGGATATAATAAAGGAATATAAATATTCATCCGACATGAAATACGATATGAGGAGGGTGTTCAACGGGAGATACGTCTGTATGTCCGCAATGGTTAAAGGTTCGTGAAGAAACATCGTCGAAAGCTCCGGGTGTGCCGCGGCAAACTCTGTGCGGCCTGTATCGTATTCGCGCTGTAAAATTGTAAGCTGTTCCTGCCATTCATTGATTAACTCATTGCGGCGTTCATTGACCGGTTTTGCCAGCTCATCGCGAATGAACCGGTTTACTGCCACGATACGTTCTTCAGTCTCCTGGAGTTCCGCGCTTTCCCGTATTTGCGAGAAGATATTCTGCATCCCTGCGCCCAGAATATCGAGCAACACTCTACCGCGTGTTTGCTCGGAGAGAGCGAAGAGTTTGTCCTGATCCGGGCGCTGCGTCCGTCTATCGTTGAAGAGAACATCGAAGTAATATTTATAGACCGTTGTTTTATCGGTTAGAAAAGAACCCGCAAGCTCAGGCGATATCGAAAAATATCGCAGCCGTTCGATCGATGCGATGGATTGCTCGAGGTGATGGGCTGCACGTTCCGTATCCTCCTCTTCGTTAAAAAGTCGTGCCAGCCGGTAATGAACACGCCAGGATGCATCCCGGTCTTCGATTTGACGGGAAAGTTCTTCTGTCATTTGATAATAGGCCAGTGCGGAATCCCGTACGCCCGTCTCATGAAATGCGAGTCCCATCCATAAATAGGCGCCGGCGAGGTCGGCATCCGATGCTCCGATAGTATCGTATATTTGCGCTGCGGTTCGTGCGTGTTCCAGACTCAAGGCGAAATTATCACGGAGAAACTCCAGCTCGGCTTCGACAAGATAGGAATTCGCAATCTCTCTCGGTGTATTTAATGTCCGGTAACCGGTAAATGCTTTCTCCAGAAGTGGTTCCGCCGTGTCGAGTTTTTCCCGGCGAATATTATGCAGGGCAAAATGAATATACGCTTCGGGATAATTTTCGTACCTGCCGTCGAGCCGGTCTTCGACAAATGCAACGGCT
>PWJF01000248.1 GCA_003560935.1 Ignavibacteriales bacterium | reverse complement strand
GTTGGAGAACAGTCAGTTTGCATTCAGATATTCACTGCTTGCAAGCGCGGCAGATGTGGAACTTGTGGCGGCATACGTCTGGGATGAGCTGCCGACAAATCATGTCTATAGAATGATCGATCCGGAAACAAATCAGATAACCGGTCTGACCGTACGTCCCGAACATCACCGTCTCGGTGTCTTCGGCGGAAGTTTCAGCACGACAAAAGGCGGGTTTGTGATACGCGGAGAGGGTGCTTACTATACCGGTAAACATTTTAATACAACAAATCCAGCTCACGTGGGCGGCACCGTAAGGCGGGATTACCTCCACTATCTTGCCGGTGTGGAATATATTCTGTGGGGCGCCACCGTGAGCGGGCAGTTAATTCAGGAAACGATTCTGAATCATGACGATTACATTATGCAGGATCAGTTCAGAAACACCGCAACCTTTCTCATATCGAAAGATTACCGTCGGGAAACGATTAAACTCGAACTGTTTACGTATTACGGTATCGATGATAATGACGCACTCCTGCGGCCGTCGGTTACCTACGATTTTGCCGACGGTTTCGAGATACTTGCCGGAGCCAACATCTTTCTCGGTGACGGGACGGGATATTTCGGCCAGTTTGAAAAGAACGATATGATTTATGCGAAAGTCAAATACAACTTTTAGAGAAATATCATGAAAACGATACACAACGATACTACTGCAGAAAAAATTATCCAGACAGCCGTTCGTATAATCGAGCGAGAGGGTTACGAGTCGTTGTCGTTAAAAACGATAGGCGATGATATGGAAATTCCATGGGTAAACTTCCTGCCCAAATGGAAATACAAAGAACAGTACAGGGAGCCAACAAACACTATAACAAATAATCAATCATTCATTTAAGGAGGTACTATCATGAAACGCCTAATTTCATTAACAGCGGCCATCGTGCTGGTTATCGGCATGACGGCAACCGGCTTTGCCCAGGATAAAACCGGGAATATCGGTTTGTCTGCATCGGGTGGTGCATTATTTCCAATACACGGCGGCTATACAACTGCCGGATTGGATTTGGGCGATGTAGTCAAGACAGGTCCGAACTTCCGGTTCGGTCTGAGTTACTGGTTCAATCCGGTCTTTGCACTGGAAGGCGCCTTTAACGTAAACTATATGTACTATGAAGATGCCTACAGAGGCGATCTTGGTTCAGACCCCACGTGGGTTATGCCGAATTTCACGCTTAACGGCATTATGAATCTCGGTCCGTTGATTAATCCGCAAAGCCGGGTTTCCCCGTACGTGTCACTCGGTATGGGTATATACCCCTGGTGGGTAAATGACGACGGGGTTACCGGTGACAACGTACGGTCGCCGTACAATCAGAGTGAGGATTTCTCGGCAACCAACTTCGGTCTGAATGCCGGTGCGGGTATTGAGTTCGCGCTCAGCCGGAACATATCGCTCTTCGGTCAGGGGAAGTATGAGTATATCTTCTCCGAGGATTCCGGTAAGTTCGGTCCGTATTTTGAGGACCAGGGATTATTCTCATTCGATATCGGCTTGACGTATTACTTGCCGACCCGTTAACAGCAAGGGAGGGTGAGCCTGCTTTCGGCGGGTTCGCCTCCTTATTTTATAAATACTTGTATTGTTACAAGTTGTCACGCAATATCCGAAAACATATGTGCAGTTTAAATTATTAAGGGAATTTATGATAGATAGAAACGAAATGAAAAAAAGTATTCTCGAACATGCTAAAAAGAAATTTTTCAAACACGGTTTTAAGAAAGTCACCATGGATGAAATTGCAGCGGATTTGCAAATGAGCAAAAAAACTATCTATGAAAATTTCCAGACGAAACAAATTCTTGTTGAATCCGTAATTGAATCTAAATTGCTCGGTGTAATGGAAACATATAAAGTCATTCTTGATGCGCCCTTGGATTTTGTTGAGAAATTATACAAGTTGTGGATTCTCATCGGCCAAAATTATATTGTAATCGGGAAAGTTTATCGGAACGATCTTCGTCCGTATCATCAGGAGTTGTGGAAACAGTTGGATGAGGCGCGGGAGACGGTTTTCCATAATTTTATATCATTTCTCGATGAAGGAAATTTCCTTCGTTTAATACGATCTGATATTCACAACGATATTATTCTCCCGTCGTATCTCGGTGCGCTCGAAAACGTGATGCACGAATCAAAATTGTCCCGCTCTGCGTATACTGCCGACGATGCTTTTTATACTATTTCAACGGTAATGTTCGAAGGTGTTTTATCGGAGTCCGGGCGAAGACAATTTACATCCAGAAAGACAAAAGATATGAGTAGTATAATAAAATCACTTTAGTTCATGAGGGTAACAATGAAAATAAAAATAGCTTCGATACTCAGTATTGTAATCGGTTCAATTTCTTTTATTTCGGGGATGACGGTACTCGCCGGAATGAGAGAGGTTGATTACTTTACACTCACATCGCTTATCGTATATAACACCATTGCAGGAATGGCTGCACTCATTGCCGGTATCGGCTTGTGGAGCAAGAAAACATGGTCGGTAAGACTAACTGCTGTAATAGCAGGTGCTCATCTTGTGGTTCTCACCTTTGTGAGTTTCGGATATGTACAAGGAGGACCAATAGCAATCGAGAGTCTGTATGCGATGGTGTTCAGAGTAACAGCATGGATTACAATTGTTATGTTGATAGGGAATCGAAAATGATATTAGTGTCACCGGGAAAAATTGTATTTCACAAGGTAATACCGATATAGCTTCGAATCGCAAAATTACTTTTTTCTTTTGTCGGGTAATCCTTATAGTGTGCCCACCGGTTGTATTGAAGATATTCGATATTGAAGCTTATATTGGATACTATATTCATTGATGTACCGGCTGTAATAAACATGAGCAGGTCATTTGCATCGGCGCCGCTGATTGTATGCAACCAATAATGCTGCCATTTCAAATACATCGACCCGATATCTGAGACGGTCAACGCTGATTCAATTTCCGTGTTTAAACCGGGACCGAGGTTATAATCTCTCTCCAATTCTTCTTCGGTGCGAATAGAATTTGTACCTCCTAAAATAATACCGGTTAAAGAAGCGACGGTAGTGAGTCCAACGTTACGGGAAAGTTTATAGTTATTGATCATTTTTCCGCCGATACTTGTCGCAGAGAGTTTATAAATTGCATTGTGCAAATAATCAAAATCCATGAACACACCGAGAATTCCATCATCAGATCCCATGAAGCTGCTATTTTTACCCCACAACATTCCGCTCCCGAATATCTCTACGATAAGATTATCGCGTGACAATATCAGATCGCTTGAAGTGATAAAATAGTCGAAAGGTTTGTTGTTGACGCCGGCGGCAAACAGATCACCGTATTCCATATCATAGCCGATAAATATGTGGGGTTCACGCTTTGATAATTTTCTGTCGAAGAACACACCGTTCGCTCCGAGAGATAACTGTGCAGAAAAGGGATGTTCCGATGGCGGTGAGTGAGGGTGGTCTTTAATCCCCAATATTTGGCGGTTAAATCCGTGCATCGGAC
>PWJF01000304.1 GCA_003560935.1 Ignavibacteriales bacterium | reverse complement strand
TGCACGGCGGCGAGCAGATTTGTAAAATCATCCATCGTTCCGAATTCCGGATTGACATCGAAATAATCGCGTACTGAATACGGACTTCCGAGTGTTCCTTTTCTATTTTCCTCTCCGACGGGATGTATCGGCATCAGCCAGAGAACCGTAACGCCGAGATCCCTTAATTCGGGCAGCCGTTTTTCTAGTCCGGCAAAGGTTCCTTCCGGGGAAAACGAGCGGAGATATACTTCATAGATAACAGCATCCCGCACCCATTCTTCACTTTCACGGGCTGACTGAAGAGATATATCCTCTGCAATATCCCGCCGGGCGAATTCACAACTAAAAAAAGAATACGCACCAATAAGAGCTACTAGAAAGATTCGACGAACCATTAAAAATGTACCTTATTAATTTCTCAGATCAACCTGACGGAAGTCGGGTGGAATTTTAAATAGATTTTGCTGTAGTTCGCGGCGCTCAATCCGGACGACCTCGGTTTCCTCAAGAACAGCTTCGCCGATGAACGTTTTCGTTTGTAAAGGAAATAACTCCCGGTCTATCAACACTGCCTGCCAGGTGCTCCTCTCTCCTTCGTTGCCCATCATACCGACCAATAAATCTCCAAACAGCGGTCCGAGTTGTGAAGTCACCCATACTTCAATCCGGTCAAAACTTTCCCGCATATCACCGCGCGCAACAAATTCAAGTAATTCTGTTTCGTAGTTAAGAACGGTTTTCTTTTGATTGGTTATTCGCATATCGAATTCCATCCTTGCCCCCTCATATTCGTCCTCAGCAGTATATTCATCAAAAGAGTCAGTGGTGTACCGGTTTAAAGCAAAATCGAGTACGTACATCTCACGTTTAACGTTATCAACGAGTACAACGATGTCGCTCAAGCTTCCCTCGACCTCGAGACGCATATGCGGCTGTTTCATGTAAAAGCGTTGGGTAACGGATTCCATTCCTGCACCATCGAAGGATGGCGTTGAAATTCTAATCGATATGATTCCCTCGAATCGTTGTGCATTGATTGATTCAAAGGAGAAACATATTGTGAGCAGCAAAAGCAGGACTACATTTTTTTTTCTCATCACTAATCCTTCCTCTGTACATTACAACTTATCCTTTTACACTGCCAAGCGTCAAACCAGATACAAGGAATTTACTGAGTGCAAGAAACAGTATAACAACTGGAATGCTCACAATCAAGGAAGCGGCTGCATATAATCCCCACTCTGTGGACATATTTGCCTGAAAAGTTTGTAATCCGACAGGTAATGTCCAGAGTCCCGTATCCTGTAAAACCTGCGCTGCGACGACGTATTCTGCCCAAGATGTCATAAACGAGAATAACGCGACAATTACGAGGGCGGGAGCTGCGAGCGGGAGCACTACCTTATAAAAAGAGGCAAATTGCGTGCAGCCATCAATACGGGCAGCTTCTTCAAGCGATGGGGATATCGTGTCGTAATAACCCTTCATCGTCCAGATGCAGAACGGTAGGGCGGTTGATGAATAAATAATGATAACACCCAAAAACGTATTGATCAATCCGAGCTTGACAAGCATGATGTACATCGGGAGCAGCAGCATAGTCGCCGGGAACATTTGCGTTACCAGTAAACTTAACAGACCGAAATTCTTTCCCCGAAACTTAAACCGCGAGAACGCGTACCCTGCCATTGCGGCAAGTGCGACACCCGTCGAGGTCACCACAAACGAAACGAGAATGCTGTTCCGCATCCAGAGTAAAAACGGTCTGCCGGTAAACAGCTCTTGGTACGCCGCAAGGGTTGCATCATCCGGTATGATCGCAAGCGACGTCGAAAGCAAACGGTCGGCAGGACGTAACGAGATGCTAAGTACCTGTAGAATCGGGTATACTGCAATGACCGCAAAAATTATCAATATAAGATACGCTATAGTATCCGCCAAACGTTTTTTAAACTTTGCACTGTTTCTCATATTAATACGCCGACCTGGTTGCCTGTGATCGTTTCATAAATGTGAGACTGAATATCAGGAGAATAAAGAATATCACCATCGAGAGCGCCGCCGCATATCCGTAACGGTATAAACCGAACGCCGCCCTGTACACATACGATACGAGTATATGCGTCTGATCGGCCGGTTCGCCTCCGTTGGTAACGAGCCAGATCACGTTGATGTTATTGAATGTCCAGATTATTCCGAGCGTGATCGCGGGTATCATCACAGGCCGAAGCAGCGGGACGGTAATGTTTCTGAACTTCTGCCACGCCGATGCGCCGTCGATATCCGCCGCTTCATAATACTCATGCGATATCGATTGTAATCCGCCGAGCGCGATCACCATCATAAACGGAAATCCGAGCCAGATGTTGGTAATGATCACGGCAATGAACGCTTCGGTCGGACTGCGGAGCCATTCCACCGCCGGAAGTCCGAGATAGTGTGTGATCATTAAATTGATTGAGCCGTATTCATAGTTAAACATACCCCGCCATGTCAGGGCTACAATGTACTGCGGTATCGCCCATGGTAAAATTAATAAAGTGCGAAATACCGATTTCCCCTTGATTTGCCTGTTGAGCAGCATTGCCAGCATTACACCGATAACGACGTGGAAAGTAACGTTAACGACCGTCCATATGATCGTTTTGAAGAATACGGTGTAAAAGCTCGGCTCCGATGGTTCGAAGAAAACTTTGTAATACTGATCGAATCCGATTATCTGCCATTCTCTAAAGTTGCGTAAGCTCATATTAGAGAGCGACAGGATGACGTTAAAGATAAACGGATAGAACACAACACCGATCATCACCAGCGCGGCAGGCAGGATTAACACATATGGAAAAAGTTTACGATTGCGTTCGAGCATTATTCCAACATCTCCCGAATTTTCCTCTCCGCAAGCGCTTGCATATCTCGTGCGGCCGTATCGGCGCGCTTTTGCCCGTTGAGTACCGCCTGGTAGTTCGGACGCATTGAGTCCCATATCGCACGAAGCTCCGGTACGATAGGCATCGGTTTTCCGACATCGATCTGGCGTTTCGAGTTAATTAGTATCGGGTCTTCCGTAACGATGGGATTTTCATATGTTTCGATACGTGTCGGGAATGTTTTAACTTCCTGCGTCATTTCAAGTTGATTTTCAGGTTCGTTGAGATATTTAATAAGTTCGAGAACGATTGGAATTTTCCCGTCAGCAATATTTTCGTTAATAGAAAAACCTTTGGTTGATACCATGGGCGACGCCCATAATCCCGTCTCGGATACACGCGGAATCGGTACAATACCTATATGTATCCCGGCTGCTACATAACCGCCCCATGACCAATCGCCGTTGATTATCATACCGGCACGTCCTTCTTTGAAAAGTGCATCGGCTATCTCATAGTCGGCTTCGCGGGGAACGATTCGATGCACATCGCGAAGCTCCTGTATAAAATTTAAAGCGCGCACATTCGCCTCGGTATCGAGTGTGGGTCGTTCCTGCGCTTCATCCATAACCCACCCTCCGAATCCCGCAAGGAACGGAACATAGAAAAACGGCTCGGTGTAATTCCATACCAGACC
>PWJF01000532.1 GCA_003560935.1 Ignavibacteriales bacterium | reverse complement strand
GAGATATATTTCAATTCCGGCAATTGCGAAGTAATCTCATCGGTCACGATATGAAAGCCCCGTCCGCGTGGTTTGAGCGTGATGGTTTTCTGATCCCAAATCATGATGAACCTTTGTTTTATGTTACATTATTAAAGTAATAAGTAAAGGAATGGGAAGGTTAGATGCAAGGGGTGGTTGTATGATTGCATCTGTTCGAAGAAAAAATCGCATTTGGAACTTTCCGAAATTTCCACTACTTTTTACTATACATGTTGAACCAACCTGCGGATTATACCTATGCAACTTCATCAATTCGATCTTAATTTCTTTCTACCGAATGTAATTGCATCGTATTTAATAGAAACAAATGACGGACCTGTTCTCATCGAAACGGGTCCCGATACAGTTTATGTTAATCTTGAGAAATCAATACACAATGCCGGCTTTTCAATCGACGGCATTAAGCATGTTTTCGTGACCCATATCCATCTCGATCATTCGGGTGCTGCATGGCATCTTGCCGAACGGGGAGCAACCATCTACGTGCATCCTCGCGGCGCAAAACACCTTGCCGATCCGTCGAAACTGGTTGCTTCGGCAGAACGCATATACGGCGGTAAGATGGAGGAACTGTGGGGAACAATAAAGCCTGTACCTGAAAACCGGATCAGGGCAACAGAAGACGGGCAAAAAATTACAATAGGTGAAATCGATATCACGGTGATGGACTCACCGGGACATGCATCGCACCATAATGCATATATCATAGAGGGAGCTGCTTTCACCGGCGATGCAGCGGGCATAAGGATTGCCGGCGGTCCGGTCTTGCCCCCTACCCCGCCGCCCGATATCCACATCGAACAATGGCAGGAGACGTTGAAGAAAATCCGTGAGGTTAAACCGGATATTCTTTATCCTACACATTATGGGCCGTCTGAAGAAGTCTTCCCGCACCTTGAGGAGATGGAAACGCGTCTCCTTGAATGGTCAGAATGGATCGGAGAACAACTGAAGGCAGGGAAGAACGACGATGAGATCACCAAAGAATATGAAACCGTATCAAGGGATCTCCTCAATCATTATAATATCGTCGATGATACGATGAAAGCATACGAATTCGCCGACCCGTTCTGGATGAATGTGATGGGGCTGGTGAGGTACTGGAGGAAGTACCGGTTATGAGAATGATCTGGAAAGAACGCCCGACCCTTGATGCGCTCAACGGGTTGTCGAAAGGCACTATGGTTGAGCATCTCGAGATTATCTACACCGATGTCGGCGGCGATTATCTGAAGGCAACCATGCCCGTTGACCATCGTACAGTGCAGCCGATGGGATTACTCCACGGCGGTGCATCGGCGGCATTGGCTGAAACGCTTGGCAGCGTCGCGTCGCATTGCATAATCGACCGGAATACACACTATGCAGTCGGATTGAATATAGAAGTACATCATATACGATCGGTTACGGAAGGCACAGTGATCGGTACCGCACGTCCGTTGCATCTGGGGAAGACGACGCATTTGTGGGAGATTAAGATTCATGATGAAAATGATAAGTTGGTTAGTGTGAGTACTTTAAAGATGATTGTGTTGGAGAAATAGAGGTCAGAGTATGAAGATATCCATCGATGTCCGGTATCGCGATCTTGATACACTTGGACATGTCAATAACGCCGTATATCTTACGTATTTTGAATACGCACGTTTGAAGATATTTCATGACTGGTTTACCGGCGAAAACGAACCGGACTTTGTTATCGCCCGTGCCGAGGTGGAATACATTAAACCGATTTTCATAGGGACGGTTGACGTGAATGCACGTGTATCGCATATCGGGAATACAAGCTTTACACTTGAATATGAAATAACAAATGGCAGCGGTGAACTGTTTGCACGTGGAAAAACCGTGCAGGTAATGATTGATCCGACGCGCGGGGATAAAGTACGGATTGAAGGGGAGAAGAAAAGGTTTCTTGAAAGGTTATTGAATTAAAAATACCACGAAGACTCCAAGATAAAAAATCACCTTCGAGTCTTGGAGTCTTCGTGATTCAACTAATCACATCATCCGCACAAAAGCTCGTTGTTCATCATCCTGTACGCTTCTCGCTTTCAGATCGGCAATATGTACCTGAAGCTGTCCAATGCCGCTCTCATACGCTTTGATAGCGTCATCGAAATTGCCTTTGCGTTCAGCCCAGATTGCACTGCGTAATGAGCGCATGTACTCGTATCGTGTGAACGGCCATTCCTTAAATGCAAGCATGGCGAGAACGACAAGGTTGATAAATGGAATGTACATTAACAAGCCGTTTGTCGGGCGATAGCCTGCCTTATGAAAAATATTCCACCAGATTAGTCCGTAAAAATAAACTGTTGCGACGATAAGGAAAGCAAGCAACAAATCGTCGACTGTATTACCGAATGCCTTCAGAGCGATGAACATAAATATATCTCCTCACAATAGTTATTTAAAAAAGTACTCGAAACTACAATTTGTTATTTAAACTGATATTGTGCATCATGTGCAAGTCAGCCGCGTGGGTAATTAATGTGAAAACTTAGTAGAAAGAAATGCCAGCGATTCTATCCCGCCGCCCAGCACAGCAGCCGCTTCTACCGTCAATGATTTCATATGCTCCCGACATTATGAAATCTATCATAATAAATAATACCGATTTTTAAGATGAGGCGCAATCTTTTTCTTGATTTTGATGCAGGTTTTTGTTAATCAATATATGAAAAGCCACTAAAAAAAACACCAAAATTTTGTGTTTTAATCATTATAAATCGTAATAGGGTTCTTATGCTCAGAATAGCAGCTTTGATATTATTGTTATGTCCGGTCGTATTGCTACCGGATGACCGTTATGATCAGCAGCGCGAAAGGATGGTCAGACAGCAAATCATCAACCGCGGAATAGAGCATCGCCCGACTATTGAAGCGATGCGTGCGGTACGGCGCCATATATTTGTTCCGGAAGCTCAGAAACGAAACGCCTATCACGACGGTCCGCTGCCGATCGGCTACGGTCAGACAATCTCACAACCATACATCGTTGCATTCATGACCGAGATCGTTCAGCCCGAGCCGCATCATCGTGTTCTCGAGATCGGCGCCGGGTCGGGATATCAGGCGGCGGTGCTGGCTGAGATTGTCGATGAAGTATATACTATAGAGATAATTCCCGAACTTGGAGAAACCGCCGCCGCACGACTGCGTGGTCTTGGGTATAATAACGCGGAAGTCAAGATTGCCGACGGGTATTACGGTTGGGAAGAGCACGCACCGTTCGACGCGATCGTGGTCACGGCTGCGGCCGAACATATTCCGCCGCCGCTTGTCGATCAGTTGAAAGACGGGGGAAAGATGGTGATACCGGTCGGGTCGCCTTTCTTTGTACAGCAGTTGATGCTGGTAGAGAAGAAGGGTGAGGATATCACAACGCGCAACCTGATGCCGGTGAGGTTCGTGCCGTTCCGGCGCGCGGAAGATTAATTGCGTAATAAAAGCAATTATCATAATGATGAAATGTCAATTGTCGAAATCCCGAGCGAAGTGGCTGCCTT
>PWJF01000408.1 GCA_003560935.1 Ignavibacteriales bacterium | reverse complement strand
TCTCTGCTATGGATAGTTCATTGTTGAACGAAAAAATCACTTTCCCGCCTGCGAGATCGGCAGGTGTGTTAAGCAGTGCGTTGACTCCATGAGTCAACCAGTCGTTTGCAGGAATGCAATCAGAATCCAGCAAAAAGATGATTTCACCCGACGATTGTTCGATACCGCGATTTCGAGTTGAGTACGGGCTTCCAGGATAATTAAACTCCTTCACAACTTTTATATTAGCTTGCATGTTTTTAATGACAGAAAGTGTGTTGTCGGTGGAACAATTGTCTGCAATTATTATCTCGACTAAATCAAAAGCATAATCCTGTGATAGAACAGAACGTAGGCATTTTTTGATATGCTTCTCAGCATTATAGGTCGGTATGATGATAGATACTGAAGGTTTCATTGCAATGAATTGTCCGAACTAACTTTCCACAACATCGTCTTTCGGTCCCAATACCTGTTTTTTTATAAGTGCATATCCATCTTTTATCTCCCGGATATTATATGCTCTAAAAAGCACAATAAGAATGGGATACAGAATAATCAACCCTCCGCGTAAAAACAATCGTTCTACAAACTCCCATTCAAGCGAAAGGAGAGAAAGTCCATACATAGTGAACAGCATTACGGTTACAAGTATAAATATTCTCCACGGATACCGAATTTCAATCTGATGCTTTGAATTGTAAGCTGTAAATAGAGCAAGTCCGAGGTAGGATATGAATGTTGCCAGAGCGGCGCCAATTGCACCCATATATGGTATAAGAGCAATATTCAAACCAATATTAAATACTGCCGCTCCTGTCACCGATAGAGCAATCAGGACGGATTTTCCCCTGGCGTACAAAATGTTCATCATTATATAATAAATTCCGTACGACATAAAACCCATCGAGATGAGAAAAACAAGCGGTTCTGCCATCAAGTAATTGCGCTCATCGGTTATAAGATTGGTAATATCATACGTGATGAGAGTAAGTATGAGCACTGCCCATCCCGTCCATATCACAAAATGACGAAATGTTCGTCGGTATAGATGAACATTCTCCGGATCGGCGCTGATCGTTTTTAAACCTATAACGATAAATGCAAAATGAAAACTCTGTACGAATAACATATTGATGACTCCACCGATCCGTGCACCCCAGCCGTATACTGCAACAGTTTCCGCATCCGTTAACCATTGAAGTATATAACGGTCGCCTACATTCAATACCTGCGATGCTAATCCCGCAAAAACAATCGGCAGACCGAATGCTATAAGTTTGGGGATTATCGGAATCTCAAATCTCCAGCGAACCGAAAGAAGTAAAACCGAAGAAAGGATAAACGCACTTAATAATGATGAAAGAACAAATGCCCAAAGCACACCTTCCAAACCCATTTCCATTACCACGAGAAAGTAATAGACCCCGCCGATTAAAGCAAGCAGTTCGCCGATTGTGGCAAGCACAAACAAACCCGCCCGCTCTTGTATTCTCATTAAGATGAGAGGTATGCTGGCGATGGTTTTAAATAAAATATACACGGCAATCAAGCGAATAACGGTAGCAAGGTTCCGATCTTCTAAAAGAATTGAGGCGATATGTGATGCAGTAAGCCAAAAGAAAAGCGCCAGCACACCTGCAGTGAGTAAAACACTTATAAAAGCAGTAAATGATAGTGAATCGCTTTTTTCTTTATACGCAGGGTCGGTCATATATTTCATCAATCCGGACCGTAATCCGAAACCGGCGATTACGATGCATAACTGTGCGGTAGCTTCGAGGAGAATAAGTTGACCGAATGATTCCTGTGGAAGGAGGGCTGTGTTCAGATAAAATGGAGCTAATAGTAAACCGGCAGCTTTAATAGCGATATTGCCCACTGCGTAAAACCCGGTTTGTTTTGCAAGTTGACCGAGAGGGCTCTTCATATTACTCGAAAGAATTGTGGAAGTGAGCTATGTTTGCCGCAATTTGTATAAGCGAGAGTTTCGTGATGACAGGAAAGTTTTCGTTTTCGAATATATCTGGGCGATTAAATATGCCTGAAGCGCAGTACTCTGCAACATCTTTATGTTGATCCCATTTGTAACGTAAGCCCGAATATTCACGTAGTGATTCCCAATCAGGTGTAAGTAAATGATCGCTCCTTGATCGAATACCTATTAGGTGTTGAATTTCGATAGGAATTCGAAATAAAGAACGTGTCACTATGTTTGGTAAAGTTGTAAAATATGGTAAATGACCCATAACATGCGGTATGTACCACGAAGGAGAAAGAAAGGGATATACTGCCCGTTGAAATAGCTTTCGATTTATCTTCCACCGTTGTGGAATTGCAGACGACAATTTTATTATATCTGATCCCATGAAAGGTTCATATGTGCGGAATAATCTTCTGTTGCTCAGGAAATGTCCTGCACTTTTTCTCATTGTCATCGGGTATATCCACATCCATTCCGCGTAAGAGTGTTCTCTTATATCGGCAAGTCTCCGCAGATGTTTCTCGTATCGCTGTATGATATCCTGGAGAATCGATTTTTCGATTTTAGGGGCAAGATTTCGATTCTTAACGACATGATCCGGCCGTACTTCTTTTTTACCAAAATATGCTTTCATCCCGGCGATCTTAAAAGAAGGAGTAATAGTGTCTCCTTTGAGAAGAGCATCTGCCGAGTATCCGCCGAGAACTGCATCGTAAGAATTCAGATGGTATTGATTAACAATACCGTAGGTATGTGTATGTATGCACTCGTGTTGTGTGCCGATGAGATGAGCACGACGCTCAAGATAATCTACGAAATGCTCCGCATGGCGGTATGCAATCTCTGAATCTATGTTATATGCTTGTGCGGTTAAGGAAACGATTTTTGTCTCAAGATTATTTCTTTCTGCTATCGTCATGGCGGTTACATCGGTGTCTTTAGGGATTGCTCCGAGTACAGTACGGGAGTCTTCACCTCCGCTTAGCAGAACTGCTACCTGATCCGATGCATTACAAATCAAGTCTATATCTTCTTTGATGTTAAAGCGTACCTCTTCCGCTGCTTCGTTGATCGATGAAAATGGGAAAGATTCAACCGGTTCCCAATAAGCCCGTTTACTGAATGGTTCATTTTCTCTTTTGTCAATATTATTATAGTGTGCCGGAGGTAATTGACGTACATGTTCATACGGCGTAAAGGGGTACACAATTGTACGGTTCAACAACAAATCGGCAAGCGAGGATTGATCAAGTTGGGTATAAGCATCGGAGATTGATGCAACCATATCTGCGTGAGTTCCGATTGTATCGATACGTTCGGATGCTTCATATGTTTGATGATGGTAAACCGGGATACTCGATAGCAAATCAGTGACGATTGTTATTGCACTCGTTTGTTTGTCTATTAATATGATTGCGAACGAGCCGCTAAGGTCGTTATCCCACCGGATGTTTCCTTGATTTACCCACCTATCATAAATCATGTGCGTAGCTGAATTATTACCGGAACGGATATAATTTGCGGTAAACCTGAGAAGCGGCCCCCCTATTACAATCATAAGATGGCGTTCGGTTTCGTACGGGGTGTAACCC
>PWJF01000565.1 GCA_003560935.1 Ignavibacteriales bacterium | reverse complement strand
TCCATGCTGCCGATCCCGGTCAGCTGACCGAATCCGAAAAGCCGCCCGTAATGCGACCATCGATCAAACCCAACATCGAGTATTAACTGATAAAAGAAAACATTGCACGACTTTTGAATTGCCTCCACAATGTTTACACTTCCGTGACCCTCGGGTTTATGACAACGAAACACACGATTGCCGAACCGATACCAACCGGGACAACTCGCCGTCCAGCGCTCGTTAATGATGCCGTCTTCGAGTGCCGCAGCTGCGAGTACCAATTTATACGTAGAACCCGGCGGGTAAATTGAAGATACAGCCCGGTTAAATAACGGTTTGGTCGAATCGGCATTGAGAGCCGCCCATACATCAGGTGGTGTTACACCACTGAAATTTGATAAATCGTAATCCGGTTTGCTCACCAAGGTTAGGATTCCGCCGGTTTGAGGATCAATCGCGACGATCGAACCGGCCCGATCTCCGAGAAGTTCTTCCGCATAACTCTGCAATTCGGCATCGATGGTTAAAAAGAGATCCGAGCCTTCGCGGGAGGGGGTATTCTTTTGTCCGTCGGAATACTCAGCGACAAACTGTCCGTGTGAATTGACCACGACATACTCGAACCCACGATCACCGCGAAGAACGTTTTCATAAGTAGCTTCAATACCTGACGAACCGATAACATCACCCGGGCGATAGACATCCGGACGCTGTGCAAGCTGCCGTTCCGAGATTTCCTTTGTATAACCGAGCATGTGCGACATGCGGGCGTGTGAATTATAATGCCGTTTTGCTTCGACAACATAGCCTACGCCCGGATACCGGTCGCGAAATTCTTCAAGATGAACAATAACCCGATAATCGACGTCACGTTGTATTTTACTCGGAATAAACCGCGACCATGCGCGGGCACGTTGAATACGATCGGCAAGGACCTGATCGTCGAGTTCGAGTAATTCTGCAAGATCGGGAATTAGTTCCGTTCGGAATTCACTCGGTGTTATAGTAACAGTGTACGAAGGGCGGTTATCCACGAGTAGCCGTCCGCGTCTATCATACATGAGTCCGCGT
This sequence comes from Ignavibacteriales bacterium, assembly GCA_003560935.1. Classification (GTDB taxonomy): domain Bacteria; phylum Bacteroidota; class Ignavibacteria; order T3Sed10-11; family T3Sed10-11; genus T3Sed10-11. Next base: position 2,506 of record PWJF01000565.1, on the reverse strand, counting down.
ACCGGTTCACTCAATATCGTACGAACACTATTGTCACGTGATTTCTTGCCCCATTCATCCTGATAAACAAGCTGCAATTGATACAGTTTGCCGATCATGATCACCAGAGTCATCACAATGACCAAACTAAAAATTCTCTTTCGAGAAACCGATCCGAATTGTCCGTTACTCATACGACTGTCTTACTGCCGTGTTATCTTCGATCGTGAGTTAAAGTAGAAATACGGTACCAGCGATACAAATATCGTATATACCGTTGCACCGATCATGAATTTAAAAATAATTTCAAACACCGACACCGGAAGTCCTTGCAGCAAAAAACCGTAGTGGACTATGTTGTGCACAAAACCGGCTATTGCCATAACGATGAAAAACATATATGTACTTAACGGTTGCAGCGGATTGGGCTCATTATAAAAATAGCCGGCAGTGAAACCCGCAATCGTTTTTGTCAGCGCCCCGAGACCCAAAAAATCTCCTACTACGATATCGCTTACCAATCCAATGATAAACCCGGCGATAGTGCCGGTTATCTGTCCCTCACGTAAAGTGATGACAATGACAAAAATCAACAGCACATCGGGCGTGACCCCCACAAGAGACATAAACGGTATAAGTGTTGCCTGAATAACCAATAGAACGATCAAGACGGGCACATACCGGGCGTATTTAATCATACGCACTCGTTATCTTTGTTCAACCCGTTCTTCAAGAGCAACCTTTTCTTCATCCGCTGTATACAGTACAATAAAAACTTCCTCAAGCCGTGAAAAATCAGTTCCCGGTTGAGTTCGTATATCCTTTGTTACACGTCCGGGAATTATATTTACACGTGAAACTACACCGATGTAAATACCGGCAGGAAATACGTTGCTATATTCTGACGTAACGACCACATCGCCTTCATTTACATCAAGGGTCTTTGCAACATTATTCAATATCAGTCCCGATGCCCCGTCCCATTGAAGAATACCGTCAACGCGAGTCCGCTCAACTTTTGCGCTTGTTCGAAAATCCCGGTTGAGTAAAACCTGTCCGATAGAATAGTTCTCTGCGGTGATAATTATCCTTCCGACTAATCCGCCGTCGGTAACAATTGGCATGTGTTCCCGTATTCCATGTTTTTTGCCCGCACTTAATGTGATAGTCCTTCGAACAGGATCCATCGATTGACCGACTACCCTTGCAGGAACAAGATCGTATGAGGTTCGTTCCTGAAACTGCAGCATCCGTCGCAGCCGGATATTTTCAAGCCGCGCCTCACGAAGTTGATAAACATCATCGGCAAGCTGAATATTCGCTCGTCGCAGTCGTTCGTTCTCTGCACGGAGAGAAGCTGTTTCCGTCAGCAATGTTACCGGTTCGTGCAGCAAACCGAGTCCCGCAAGACTATAAGCACGGAGCTGCTTAATCTGTGGATTATCGTTAAACGGAAATAGGGCTAGCGATATCGCTATCAGAAACGCCAGAAGAACATATTCCCGGTATATCTGTACTAAATATATAAAACGTCGCATGATACCATATTATACAAAACGAGATATATCAACGCAACCAATTTAATAATTACGCCCCTTTAGCAATACTTTTGAATAGCGGGGCAGGTCTTCCAGCACTTTGCCTGTTCCGAGTACAACCGCAGTCAACGGGTCTTCGACGACGTGAACAGGAATACTCGATTCAAGTCTGATCCGTTCATCGAAACCCATTAACAATGCACCGCCTCCGGTTAACATGATACCCCGGTCGAGAATATCTCCCGATAATTCCGGTTGTGTCTGCTCCAATGTTAACTTCACGGCGTTAATAATAGTACTAACTGATTCCGATAATGCTTCGCGAATCTCAACCGAACTTACTTCGATTGTTTTCGGTATTCCGTTCACCAGATCGCGCCCCTTGATAGGCAGCGTGAGCTCCTCCTTAAGCGGCATAGCCGATCCGATTTTGCATTTTGCATCTTCGGCAGTCCGATCACCGATCAGCACGTTATGATTCTTTTTAAGATATTGAATGATCGCGTTATTCATTTCATCGCCGGCAATTCGTATCGACTCCTCGTTTGCAATACCGGAAAGCGTTATAACTGCAATTTCGGTTGTTCCGCCGCCGATATCAATGATCATATTACCGACCGGTGCTTCTACATCCAGACCGACACCGATAGCCGCAGCCATCGGCTCGGCAATCAGATGTACCTCGCGGGCACCCGCATGTTCTGCCGAATCGCGAACGGCACGTTTCTCCACTTCGGTAATGCCGCTCGGGACACAGATAACGATTCGCCTGCTCGGGAACCAGTTTGCATTAATCTTTTTAATGTATGCACGAAGCATTCCTTCCGCAATTTCAAAATCTGCAATCACACCGTCTTTTAGCGGACGGATAGTGCGTATTTCGCTGTGCGTCTTTCCGACCATCTCACGCGCTTCATTTCCGATCGACACGATTCTTTTTGTGTTCCGGTCGAAAGCGACAATCGACGGTTCGTTTAAGACAACACCTT
>PWJF01000095.1 GCA_003560935.1 Ignavibacteriales bacterium | reverse complement strand
CTTTCGGCGTAGACCAGATGAATAATTTCATTACTATCCACTGCGATCTTCGGTGCATCGGAATGTCCGTCGCTTTTGAAAACGGTACGCGGCTCGCTGAAGGAACGTCCGCCGTCGGTCGACCGTGCAAACCGGATATCGGCCGACGGGTCTTCTCCGACCGTCCATACGAGATAGACGTTGCCGTTTTCACCCGAGGCGATGGAAGGACCGCGGGCAGGTTCGATGTTATTTCCTGCCACGTGCAGCGGATCGGAAAAGCTTTCACCTCGGTCTGTAGAATAGCGGAACCAGAGTCGTCCCTCATATTCAGTCCATGCAACAAAGAGGGAACCGTCGTTTGCTTCAACGATATCCAGACTTCCGTTATCCCAGTACCGTGCAGTGAGTCTTCCCTTCGCAGCACCGGCCGGTGTGTTCGAGAGATTGACCGGTTCGCTGAATGTACGTCCGCCGTCGATCGAACGGGAAAAGAAAATTTCACCGCCGTGCGATCCTCCCGAGAAGACAATCTCCTGCCAGAGAATATAGACATTGTTTGCATTGTTTTCCGAAATAACAACCCGCGGCAGCCAGGAAAAAATAGCCGGACTCCGGGATACGTTCACCGGTTCATCGAAACGCGGATTCCCGTCAGCGTCGTACATCTGAAAGAGAACATCTTTTTGGGATTGATCAACCCACGTTATTCCAGGAACACCGTTGTCTTTAATATGAACGGAAGGTGCATCGACATAGCGGAAGTCCGAATCGTTCATCCGCCAGATTCCCTGATACGCGTCGCCCGATGCGATCTCGATTTTATCCTCCCAAAATATGCCGGATTGATAGTAACCGGGCGATGAATTGGAAGTGTTATTATCCATAGTGAACAGCAAAATAATGCCGGCAAGGACGATTGCGATGAATATGTACCTCATACCTGCTCCCATTCCTTAGAAGTATAGATCGACGGGACGGAGATATACCGAAAACCTATAGTTTCAACCCTGAATCAGCCGATTGAGTTCCGTTGATTCGTTTGCTTGAAATTCATCGGCAAAATTTATAGTTTATCACGACAATGACCTTAACTCAAAATTGAAACTCTCCTGACTCCCCTTCTCCGCCTGAGCGGAGAAGGGGCCGGGGGATGAGGCGTCCAGAGGTTTGCGCAGACTTTGTCATTGGCAGCGAAACGCAAAATCTTATTTTGATATTCATCAACATCAATGTAAAGGAGTGACGATGAGAAATCCATTAATATTGTTAATTATCTTTGTATGCATTTTAATAACCGGCTGCACGGCAATAGACGATCCCCAGCAGCAGACCGAATTCGGTCTCGTCATACACGGCGGCGCAGGAGGAATTACCCGCGATGGATTTACACCCGAACAGGATGCAGCCTATCGTGAAGCGTTGTCGGTCGCATTGCAAGCGGGATATGATATTTTAAAGAATGGCGGAAGCAGTCTGGATGCGGTGGAAGCCGCGATCAGAATTATGGAAGACGACTCGCTGTTCAATGCGGGTAGGGGGGCGGTGTTTACCTCCGAGGGAACGAACGAGCTCGACGCTTCCATCATGGACGGCAGCACGTTGAATGCCGGAGCGGTTGCCGGTGTAAAACGAATTAAAAATCCGATAACGCTTGCCCGTCTGGTGATGGAAGAATCGCATCATGTGATGTTTGCACGTGAAGGTGCGGAAGCGTTCGGTGAACAGCACGGCATTGAAACCGTACCCGAAGATTACTTCTTCACCGAAAGACGCTGGCGGACATTGCAGCGAATCAGGGAACGGGAAGCAGCATCGGATAACGGAGGTACCGTCGGTGCTGCGGCGCTCGACAAAAACGGCAACCTCGCAGCCGGTACATCGACGGGAGGTAGGAGCAACAAGCGGTTCGGCCGCATTGGAGATTCACCGGTTATCGGCGCCGGTACGTATGCAAACAATAATACCTGCGCGGTGTCGGCAACCGGATACGGCGAGTATTTCATTCGGCTGGCAGTTTCGTTTGATATATCCGCTTTGATGGAATATAAAGGAATGGCGCTGCAGGAAGCGGCAGATCGCGTCGTCATGGAAAAGCTGCCGGAACTGGGAGGACACGGAGGTATTATCGCAATCGACCGGTACGGTAACATTGCGATGCCGTTCACAACCGCCGGCATGCACCGGGGCTATGTGCTCGATGACGGTGAGATAGTGGTGAAGTTGTACGGGGATGAGTGACATGAATGGAATCTTTCCGGACAAAAGAGCGTTTATCGGATACATTTACGCCGTTCTATCCGGGGGAATGAAGATAGCTTGAGCTTCAGATTACATTGACTTTCCTTTAATATAATCATGTAATCCGTTTATATAATTGGTGGTCTCTGCGATCATCCTCCTGTAATATTACATTTTAGCATGGGAATTAATCTCTTTATTTTAAATGTATAATCATCACACATACTTATTCACACAGTCATATATACAAATCACTAAAAAAAGAGGATCAAAATGAATAACGGAAAAGAAAAAAACAGAAAACTTACGACCGCTTCGGGCAGGCCGTATGTAGAACACGAAAACACGATGAGTGCCGGGCCGCGCGGACCGCTGTTGCTGCAGGATTTTATTTTGCACGAAAAAATGGCTCACTTCAACCGTGAACGGATTCCCGAGCGGGTGGTTCATGCGAAAGGGTCGGGCGCATTCGGAACTTTTACGGTTACGAACGACATCAGCAAATATACCGGAGCAAAACTCTTTAACAAGATCGGTAAGCAAACAAAAGTGTTTGTGCGCTTTTCGACCGTCGGCGGCGAAAAAGGAAGTGCCGACACCGAACGGGATCCGCGCGGATTTGCGGTAAAATTCTACACCGAAGACGGCAACTGGGATCTGGTCGGAAATAATACACCAATCTTTTTTATCAAAGATCCGAAGAAGTTCAGCGACTTTATACATACTCAAAAACGCGATCCGCGAACGAACTGCAAAAGTCCGACCATGATGTGGGATTTCTGGAGCCTGAATCCCGAAAGCCTGCACCAGGTAATGATATTAATGAGCGACAGGGGAACACCCGTCGGGTACCGCCACATGAACGGATACGGCTCACACACGTTCTCCATGATCAACGCAAATAACGAAACGGTATGGGTGAAGTTTCATTTCAAAACACAGCAGGGGATAAAAAACTTCACCGATGAGGAAGCAACCGAGATGAAGGGCAAAGATCCCGATTTTGCACAACGGGATCTTGTGGATGCAATCGATAAGAAAGAATTTCCGAAATGGACGCTGAATATTCAGGTGATGACCGACGAGCAGGCAAAGGCATTCCCGTTCAATCCCTTCGATCTCACAAAGATCTGGCCGCATAAAGATTTTCCGTTGATCGAGGTGGGAACCATGGAGCTCAATCAGATTCCTAAAAACTACTTCGCGTATGTAGAGCAAAGTGCGTTCGCTCCCTCTCACCTGGTGGACGGTATTTCATTCTCACCCGATAAAATGCTTCAGGGACGATTGCTGTCATATCAGGACGCGCACCGCTATCGTTTGGGCGTGAACTACGAGCAACTT
>PWJF01000473.1 GCA_003560935.1 Ignavibacteriales bacterium | reverse complement strand
TTTTCTGCTTCAGTTAAATGTTCCAACATAATGATAATATATATTTTGGTACTATTAGTTACAAGTTTTAGTACTTCATTGCTATTTTTTTTCTCATTAAGTTATCGAACTGCGGATGTTCGTAAAGCGGTTTCCATCGCGGATCGATTTTTACTTGTTGCGGCGCAAGATCCGTCGGCATCGATAAAAGTTTTTCAAGCTCTCTCATGGCAAGATCGTATTCGCCGGTCAACACATAGATATGCGCAAGGTCCTGAAGCCGGAATGCGCCGCGCCAGGCTTCTTTCGTAATAGGCATCAACGTGACCGCTTCTCTTCCGGCTCGAATTGCCTCATCCTTTTGTCCTATGCCCGCCAGCGCTATTCCGAGAGAACTTAAAACGCGTGGATCGTTCGGAAATTTCTTCAGATATTCCGAAAGTTCATCGCGGACTAGTTCAAAGAAACGGTACGCATCGGAACTCCTGCCCATGTAAGAGTAAATTTGTGCCTCTATGAGTGATCTGGGTAAAAAGATAAACTGATCTTCGATAACGGATATCTCGGAAGAGTCGAGTCGATATAGTGCAGCTTCGTATTTCTCCTCGAAGAGATCCAGAAGAATCATCGCATAATCTATATCCCACACGCCGCGGGTCCCTTTTTTAGCAGGCGCTTGCTCGATTATTTGTCGGGCAGCATCGATATCCCCATCTCTTCGAATGAAAACGTATGCCAGACTTACATAAGGATTCGTCCAGCCCGGTTGGAAGAAAATGGTCCGGTGTAACAGTCGTTCGGCCTCGTCAAATTCACGCAGCATAGTGTACGTCCGTGCAAGATTGTCGGCATAGTCCACGGAACGCGGATTCAGTTCAAGCGCTCTGTTCGCATATTCTACGAATTGACGCATCTTCCCCTGTCTTCTGTAAACTGCGGCTATCCCAAATAATAAGTCGGCATTATCGGGTTGATATTTCCGGGCGATTTCGAACCGACGCAACGCATCATCATAGGATAATTCACCCTGATAGTAATACCACCCCATTGCGATATGAGCTTCTGCCAGAGCCGGAGCAATCATCAATGCTCTTTCCGCCGCTTCACGAGCCCTGCGAACTCGTTCGCCGGACCGATCGTAGTGAAACCAATATATACGAACATGAACTCTGGCAAGTAGGCCGAATGCAACTGCAAATGCCGGATCCAATTCAACGGCGCGTTCCAGTAATTGTACAGCGAACATCAGATCTCGTTCGTCCGTACTCCGGTTAAAATGTTCGAGCGCACGCAGGTAATAATCGTATGCATCCGTATTGGTTGTCGGTACGTATTCGATGGCCTCTTTTTCTTCCGTCAATAACACAACATCCAGTGTATTGGCCACACGCTCGGCAATATCGGATTGAATTTTAAATATCCCCGTTAATACCGCGTCATACGGCTGCGACCAGATTTGCGTTCCATCCGAGACATTAATGAGCTGCGGATTTATACGGACACGATGAGTCCCGTCCGGCGCCATTTCCCATCGTACCGTTCCCTCAAGAATATACCCAACACCGAGTTCGTCAGCTATTTGTTTTACCGGTATCGCGGCGCCTTTATACTGCATAGCGCTCGACCGGGCGATAACACCGAGTCCGGAAATACCCGAAAGACGACTTATGATCTCTTCGGTTATGCCATCGGCAAAATATTCCTGGTCCGGCGGTCCGAGATTTTCAAACGGTAAAACCGCGATCATCTTTCTACCGGTTTGTATTTCCCGATCACTATTATAGAAAACGATAAATAGCAGGGTTATAAAAACAACAATGGAAAAGAGAGTGATACCAAATCGCAGGTTAAGCGTTAAACGATTTTTTGGGGTGGTGCGTCTATAAGACGAATGGTGTTCATCACGAACTGTTGATTCATACTTCTTTATACGGCGAAGGTCGCTAATCATATCGGCGACAGATTGATACCGATCTTCCGGATTTTTCTCGAGCGCGCGATTAATGCAGCGTTCCAGATCCATGGGCACATCGGAGCGAATTGCAGTAACGGAATCAGGCACTTCGTTTAGGATCTGGTAAATAACCGCCTGATCGTAGGATCCCCGAAACGGAAGCCTGCCCGCGATCATCTCGTAGAGCACGACACCCAAAGACCACATATCCGTTCTTAGATCGATAGTCTCACCCCGCGTTTGTTCAGGTGACATATAGGGGACAGTTCCAACGGTCGTACCCGTTTTGGTAAACTGCGTTAACCCGGATCTTCGGGCAAGACCGAAATCCATGACCTTGACTTGTCCCCTTCGGGTAATGAAAATGTTGCTGCTTTTAATGTCTCGATGAATAATCCCTTGCTCGTGGGCAGCTTGGAGACCTTCGGCGATTTGTATAATTATATTGATCGCCTCTTCGATATTAAACGGGCCCTGTTCGATTTTCTTGTTCAACGGCATCCCCTCGTAAGCAGGCATGACGATGAAGAGTTGTCCATCAGGGGTTTCACCGATCTCGTGGATCGTGCAGATGTTCGAGTGGTCAAGAGCCGATGCGGCGCGGGCTTCGTGTATGAAGCGTTTCTTCTCGTTCTCCGATGCGACAAGGTGAGGAGGGAGAAACTTTAACGCTACGGTCCGGTCGAGCTTGGTGTCGTGGGCTTTATAAACGATGCCCATACCGCCTTCACCAAGTTTCTCGAGAATCTTATAGTGCGATATTGTTTGACCTACCATCATCGAACATTATCCGAATGATAGTCAACAGTTTAGTATCTAATGGTACTGCATAATTATCGATATGGTCCGTCTCTCTGATTCTTTTCGTCAGGAATAAAATCTCCCCCTCTCCCGGCAGTACAGGCGAGCGATCGGAGAGGATATTTGCCGCGAGACGCTGTTACGGTTACGTTAAGTACTGTCTGTATAATCTATGGTATACCATATAGAAGTATAGTACCAATTTTAAAAAAAATCAAGTAAAGTTATACCAGTTTTTGTCATAAAAACCTTATTCGTTGAATTTAACCTTAGTAGCATAATATAACCAAATAAAGCGGTTGAACCTTATTACCTTATTAAATCTATTATGAACAGCAATTCATCATGTTAGGCGATAAGGTAATAAGGTTGACTGAACTCGAGGTGTTCCGCTGGCTACTAAGGTTTCCGGTCACCAATAAGGTTATTTCGATTCATATTTTTTATGTATTGACAACAGAATTATTATCAGACCGGCATCCAATGGATAGCCATTATTTTCCACCCGTCGTCTTGTTACTTCGTTAAAATCATTGCCCAGTTTGCTTCCACTGTTGTAAGGTCTTCCTCTTCAAGAGTATGAAATGTCATTTTCTGTTTGCCGTAGGCAACCGCCATATCACCGACTCCATCAATACCACGTGTTCCCAGATCGTTTTCGATATAATTATAATTATGAACAAATGAGTTCCAGCGGGATATCAAATTCGGTTTTCCTACATTGGAGATTTGGCTCGGAAATATCTCAATGGCCTGGTCTGAATAAAGTCCGGCGAGCTGTATGACAAGTTCATCAGGATCATTTTCGACAATTATTCTTTCATATTTCTC
>PWJF01000559.1 GCA_003560935.1 Ignavibacteriales bacterium | reverse complement strand
CGCCGTCGAAATCGTACCGGGCTATATCGATGTCGTTGAATTCGTAGTACGGTCTGATCGCCTGTATCTGCTGATAGGTTTCGAGCAGCGGGCGGTGATCCCAGAGCGGGATGTTCTCGATCGTCAGCCGGTTGTTTCGCAGGTCTTCATTGGTAATGGAATGATCGACGGGATACGGTTTTTCGATAATCTCGTTCAAACCGTACGCGTCGCGCGTCGATTGTATGTGATAATCGAGGTACGTCGTTTCGCGTTCGAGCTCGTTCGGAGCGACGGAAAAGCGTTGTACAAAACCCGGAACGATGCCGGTCATAATGATCGCAAACACGATCAACAATCCGAGACCGATGGTGGGCTGTTTGAGATTGCGCCGGATAAATCCTACAACCGCAAGCGCGATGCCCGCAATGCACACAACGATCATCACATTATATGAGAACACTTTGATGTTCTCGTCGACATACGTCATGCCATACACAACGCCGCCGGGCGAGAACATGAGCTCGTACCGGCTCAGCCAATAATCGAATATCTGCACGGCAAAAAACAATCCTATCAATAAAGCGGCATGAGCACGAACTCTCGGTGAAATATGAACCGCCTGTGGGGCGATCAGTATCCCTTCACGGAAAAAGTATACAACCGCCGTTGCGATCAACGAGACCACAATCGTTGCCATGAGGAAATTTCTGATCATTTCATAGACGGGTATTGAGAACACATAGAACGAGATGTCGCGTCCGAATACCGGGTCGACCGAACCAAACGGCGATTGTTGTAAATACATCAATACCGGCAGCCAGTTCGAGGCCGGATACATGCTGATAAACCAGCCGATCAACAGTAAAAACGCTATGAACACCCACCGGATCACCGACAGCGAAATGCCCAGTTGTCCGATGTCGAGCGTCCTGTTGACGTAGGATGAGGATCTATACGCGACGACGACATTCACGCCGGCGACGAGTATGAACAGAAGGAAGAAAACGATCTGCACAACATATTGCGTCGTCAGGTATGTCCAGAAAACGGATGCGACGTTGAGTGAGCTGAAGAAATAATAATCGACAAACGCACCGATGGCGGTATCGAAAATCGCGGATATGAATACGACCGCGACAAAAATGATTGCGATATATTTTACGGCTTTAGGCATGGTGTCACCTCTGTTTAGGAAAATAGTGATGAAGTTTAAAAAACGGTTAATAACAGTTAATATTGGTTAAAATCGGTTAATATCGGTTGCAATAAGGTTTGCACATGCTGCGTTCGTGTGTACTATCGAAACCGTTATTAACCTCTATTAACCGTTTGCAACCGTTATTAACTCATAGATGATTTATGTGACTTTAACATATAGTCAATACTTACACAGAACGCTGCATACCGCATCATGTACCAACATGACACGTGTGACACGCGACGTCTTTCCAGGCCTCGCCGATATCCACGGGGTGCTCGAACTCCAGTCCGTCAATAGTCAGCGTTCTTCGCGGAGGTCCTTCGCCCTGCGCCATTATGATATGACAGTCGTTGCAATCCGACGAGATCGCTTTGCCGTCCGGACTGAACATATTGTTCGCGTGGCATCTGAAACAGCCCGGGTCCTGCATGTGTCCTATCTGATCGGGATATACCCGCCAGCTCACGTTCATATTCGGGAAAAAGTTGCGCGAGTAAATCCGCTGCACTTCGCGCACTGCCTGCTCAACCGATGATTGACGTTCCCGGTATACTCCCGGATAATTTGTCCGGTAATAATCCGTTATGTACTCATCTATGTGCTCCAGGGCCTCTTCCTTCGATTCATAGTCCCTGATAAGCGCATCGACCGCAACACGGCGTATATAAGGAAGTTCTTTATCCATTTGATTAAAAGCGAGCGAGTGATTAACCGATCGTACCGGCGGATCAAACACATGGGTCGGCCGGTTATGGCAGTCCATGCAATCCATCACACGGGTATCAAGTTCCGCAAGCTCGTTTTCGGATATTCGATATTCCGTTGAAAAATATTCCATGACAGTGCCGTCCATATCTTCCATGCGCACCCACGCGATTTGTTCACGCCGTTGATCGAGATACGCATACTCGATCGTGTTTGCGATATTCATGTGCCAGTGGATACCTTCTGCAGGTCCTGTTTCGGTCATCCCGCCGCCGGTCCGCATCAATATGCTTATCGACCATCGTGTATTATCACGATCCGCAAGGAAATAGTTTTCGACCCGCTTCTTATCACCGTAAAAGTGCAAAGGCCAGTGACATGTTTCGCACGTCTCCTGCGCCGGACGCAGGTTTGTGATCGGGGTCGGAATGGGACGCGGATAGATATCACGTACCGTTGCATATACCTGGTATGCGCCGTCGAGTTTTGAACGGACGAACCACGTCGCGCCCGGGCCGACATGACAATCGACGCATCGGACGCGCGCATGAGGGGAATCGAGATAGGTAACGAATTCAGGTTCCATTACTTCGTGACATAATGCGCCGCAAAACTCTACCCGGTCGGTATATTCGTATGCACGGTAGCTGCCGATTGCCGTCAAAAGCAACAACAATATTGTACCGAGTGAAAAGAGCGAGAATGCAAACCGGTGGCGCGAATCGTTCAGATCGATGCGCGGCAGATTAAGGTCCCGCTTTCCGAACTTTCGTTCACGCCGCCGTTCGAAATATACACCGACCGGAACAAGCAGTAATCCGAGAATAAGAATACTGGGTAAAATAATGTAGGTAATAATACCGACATAAATTGCCGTTTGTTCGGAAACAAGATCGACAAAGAATAAAAATAATATCGTTCCCAAACTCACAATCGCTATCGCCCCGCCAACCATACTAACAGGATTATAATATACATCGGGCAGGCGTTGTTTCATACAACCGTACTCCTACAAAAAATGGAATATCTTAGAGATAGTTACATCTTTATAAGTAAATCAAATTTCACGTAATACGCAAGACAGCCGTCACGAAATTGCGGATCGGCTCTTGACAATTGTTTGAAAAACCGTAGATTTATAGTGCAAACAGGAGGTACGTTATGGAACAATTTGAAGTTGCATTCGAGGATCTGGCAACATATACCTGCTCGCACTGTTTCGAGGAAAATGACGTCGTTGTCGACTTGAGCGAAGGGCTGCACCAAAAATTTGTGGAAGATTGCTGGGTCTGTTGTCATCCGAATGTCGTGCGTGTCGACATCGATATCGAAGGCAAGCGTGCGATTGCATATTCCGAAACCGAGTAATCAGAAATACTGGCGCCGCTTGAATGAAACGCCGACTTCTTCCTCCACAAACCGCCGCGCCCGTTCGATATCTACTCCCTCAATATCGACGATAGTCATCGTTACGTCCGGGATATGCTTCTTTGCTTCGCGGGCGAAATCCACCATTGCGCGATGAAAACGCTCCCCGTCGATACGCATTAACTTTCCGTACTGCCCGGGATCGATCGAGTTTAAGCTGATCGAGACCGAATCGACCAAACCGACCAGCTCGGGAATAATATTTCTTTTGTTGATATGGTTATAAAACTACAACTCGAAGGTGACAGGCAGAGAGCAGG
>PWJF01000041.1 GCA_003560935.1 Ignavibacteriales bacterium | reverse complement strand
CCTGCGTTCATTTCAACGGTTAGTATTCCTTTAACCTGTTTACATAACTTATTTATCTGATTCGTCGGGAAAGGAAAGAGCGTAATCGGTCTGATAAGTCCGGCTTTGATTCCTTTTTCACGTGCAAGCTGAACGGTTTTATGTGCAATGCGGGCGCTCAAACCGTAGGCAACAAGCAAATATTCCGCATCACCGGTTTGCACTTCCTGGTAACGCACTTCATGCTCCTGCATATCGCAATACTTTTTCTGCAGGTGCTGGTTGATCTTCTCCATCTGTTCGGACAAGATGTGCAGCGATGTTATAATATTTCGCTGTTTCCGCCCGTTCATGCCGGTCGTCGCCCAGGGGTGTGGTTTCCTCTTTGATCGATCATAGTCACGGAAAGAAACTTTCTCCATCATCTGACCGAGTGCTCCATCGGCAAGGATCATGACCGGATTACGGTATTTGTCCGCAAGATCGAATGCATCAAATACCAGATCCGCCATTTCCTGTACAGTAGCAGGAGCGAATACAAGCAATTTATAATCGCCGTGCCCTCCTCCTTTTACCGCCTGAAAGTAATCGCCCTGAGACGGCTGGATCGTTCCGAGTCCCGGACCGCCGCGGTTTATGTTAACGACCAGACACGGAAGCTCCGCACATGCAATATACGATAATCCTTCCTGCATCAGACTGATACCAGGGCTGGAAGAGGAGGTCATAACGCGGGCTCCCGCCCCTGCAGCTCCGTAGATCATATTAATTGATGCAAGTTCACTTTCGGCCTGTAAGACCGTCATGCCTCGTTGTTCACCATGCTCGGAAAGATATTCTAATATTTCCGATTGCGGCGTTATCGGGTAACCGAAATATCCCTGACAACCCGCACGTAATGCAGCTTCTGCAATAGCTTCATTACCTTTCATTAATAAGGTTTCTGACACGTCAACACCTCTTTATTTATCGTTTATCGAAATTGATACATCACTGCGAACGTTACTTATACGCGCTACTTCTTCACGTTTATCTTTCCCTTTCTTTTTAGATTGACGATATACCGTTATCACCGCATCGGGACAGACAAGCGCACAGTTTGTACATCCGGTACAGTTATCTTCTATTTGAACCGCATAGTGATAGCCGATCTTGTTGATTTCTTTTGAAAGCGCCAAACTATCCTGTGGGCATGCTTCAATGCATAATTCGCATCCCTTACATGTTTCGATATCAAAATGGACAGCACCTTTTATCGCCATAATATTTACTTCCGTTTATGTTTTTCGTTATCAGTATCATCTTTTATTTCTTCTTCCGACAGATAATCTTTCTCATAGATCGTTACATACTCTGTGTCGGTTTTTTTAAACGCTTCCGTCTGCTTTATCTTCTCAAGCTCCAGCGGATGTTCGTGTGCCATTTCTTCTTCCGTTATCGTTCCCTTCAACCATGCAAGGTTCATCGGATATACATCCGGGTTAAATATCACGAAGTAGAAATGCCAGATGACTATCGCTAATGTCGCTAACCACGCCTCATAGAAGTGTATCAACCGCATGACATCGTGGAACAACAGCGAAGTCATATTTATAAAGTATGTTTCGAACCAGAGCACAAATCCGGTTGCGACCATGAGCGCGGTACCCCACACAAGCGCCCAGTATTCCGCTTTCTCAACATAACCGAAACGACCGAATTTCGGTTTGGTTTTTGAGAAACCCATATTGTACTTCATCACACCAATTGCATCCCAAACATCCTGAATTTTCGGGAGAAGATCACGAACGAGTTCGCGACCGCGCTGTGTAGCGGTTATATGATACAAGTGATATAGACTTCCGATGATCATAACGATACCGGCTATCCGGTGGAGCCAGCTTCGTGTCTCATAAAACCACGGCAGATGTTCACGGAACGGAATAACCCAGAACGCATCCGGATAGCTGAGCATGAAACCGGTGATTACCAGTATCGGAAAGCTGATCATTAAACTCGCATGCTGTATTCGTTCGCTCGGGGTCATTCGTAAATATAAACCCCGTCCTATATGACCATGTTCGATACCCTGCCGCCTCTGTATTAATTTATTCTTCGATTTACGATAGAAATCGAATGCATTGTGTACGAACATACCGCCGACAATGGTGACGATCAATAAAATATACAGAGATGAAACAAACTGTATCCACATAGATTCATCCGGATCTCCGACGTAATGTACTTTACCGCGTGCAAAGTTTGCCGTTGCACCGGGATGGAAGTCGCCGCACGTAGCTGCAAGGTTATCGACATGTATTTTAGATCGAGGATCCGTCGATGGTAATATTTTGTGCGCCCCGTGACAGCTTGCACAATTGGCAACATTTGCACCTCCCGCACGAAGAGCGGTTCCGTGGTAACTATCGACGTAACTGCTCACACGTCCTGCACTTAATCCATACCGCTCGGTAAGCCGCACCGATTCATGACAAACGCCGCATACATCCGTAGCAAGACGAACTGCTGAAACTTGAGCGCGCGGATCGTCGTGCGGATATATAGTATGTTCGCCGTGACAATCCGTACACGTTGGCGCATCGCGTACGCCGCGCAGAAATGCCGTAGCGTGACTGCTGATCATATAATCTTCATACACATCCTGGTGACACTCACCGCATGTTTGGTTTACATTTCGCCGGTGAAGCTTTGAATTCGGATGATCGGGGTTAAGAATTTCGTGAGAACCATGGCAATTACTGCACGTAGCAGACTCCAAATTACCTGCTTGCAATGCCATACCATGCACACTTTGATCGTATGAAGCAATGAACCCTGCGGTCACCGGTACTATTGCACGTACTTCTGGATCATCGAGATGGCATGTCTTACATGTTTCCGCTTCAAGTATTTTATGTACCGGCGAATCTTTGCTCGTTATCGTTGTAATTGTATGCTCGCCATGACAGTCGGTACAAACCGGTGCAGACCTCACCCCGCGTGCAAACGCACTACCATGGTCCGACCTTCGCAGTTCGGCAAACGGCTCACCATGACATTTCGCGCAGGTATTGTTTATATGAGAACGATGCACCGTAGATCGCACATCTTCTGCCGGGAAAACATTGTGTGAACCGTGGCAATCGCTGCATGACGCCGATGTTTTTCCTTCCTCAATGGCAAGATAATGAATGCTATGTTCATACTGATCCATAAATTGCCGGGACCGTTCACCAAAATAATCGGCAAACTCATCGGAGAGGTGACAGGTCAAACAGGTTTCCTGTTCGCGAACAAACCTGTCCATCGATACATCGTGCGAGTGATGACAATCGATACAGGATGGCGCCGCCGGATGTCCGTCCAGAAAGTATTGCCCGTGAATACTTGTTTCTTCCTGTTCTTTTACATCGCCGTGACATGTACCGCACGTTTGTTGAACATTATCCGCATGTACTTTTGATTCAGGTGCGGTCACTCTTAACACTTCATGCCCGCCGTGACAATCGACACAGGATGCATTTACGGTACCGTCGCGCCGTTCATGCGCATGAGAACTGCGTGTAAACTTTGCGACATCACCCGTCGCGTGACATGACATACAGGATGATATATTGTTGCGCTG